>CAMNFW010000026.1 GCA_946537565.1 uncultured Ruminococcus sp.
GCTCTTGAAGCTCTCAGTGATGAAGAAACTTATGGACTTGTTCTCAGAGCTAAGGGAATCGTTGCTGGCGAAGACGGACAGTGGATACACTTTGACTATGTACCTGGCGTTCCAGACGTTCGTACAGGAAGTGCAGAAACTACAGGCAGACTCTGCGTTATCGGTTCTAAGCTCAAGGAGGACGCTATCGCAAAGCTTTTCTGCGTTGAATAAGGAGGAATAATATGCCAATGAATCAGCAGGAGCCAATACCGGTATTCCTGTTTCTGGGCTTTCTTGAATCCGGAAAGACGAAGTTTATCCAGGAAACCTTAATGGACAAGGAGTTCAATACTGGTGACAATATCCTGGTGCTGGTATGTGAAGAGGGAATTGAGGAGTATGACCCGTCGGTTTATCCACATAACAATATCACCTTCCATAATATTGAGGATAAGGAAGAGCTTCAGATAGCCAAGCTTGCAAAGCTTGCCATAGAAAGCAAGGCTGACAGGATTATAATCGAGTATAACGGTATGTGGAATGTCAATGATCTTTTCCAGAATATTCCTCAGAACTGGGGAATATATCAGGTAATGTTCTTTGCAGACGCATCTACTATTATGCAGTATAATGCAAATATGCGAAACCTTGTTGTTGATAAGCTGAATGTCTGCGAGCTGGCAGTATTCAACAGATTTGAAAAATCAATGGAGCCTATGGATTATCACAAGCTGGTCAGGGGTGTTAGCCGCCGTGCAAGCATCTGCTATGAATATACAGACGGAAAGATCACTGCCGATGAAATTGAAGATCCATTGCCTTTTGATGTTGAAGCTGACAATATCGTGATCAATGATGAGGACTATGCGCTCTTCTACAGAGACATTATGGACGATCCAGGAAAGTATGACGGTAAAACAGTTACATTCCGTGTAATTGCTGCAAGAAACAATAAATTCCCGAAGAATACATTTGCAGTGGGCAGACACATTATGACCTGCTGCGTTGAGGATATTCAGTACTGTTGGTTTGTTGCACAGCTTGACAAGGAGTTTGAACCTAAGCCAAAGCACTGGTTAATGGTAACAGCTAAGATCGCTGTACAGCGCCACAGAATGTATCGTGGAAAGGGACCGGTCCTGACCATTGTAGAAATGGCAGATGCTGCTCCGCCAAAGCAGGAAGTAGCGACTTTCTATTAATTCTTAATGAATAATAAGAATTATATAAGCTTAAATTCAAATATTATAAAAAAGAGCGCTGTAATTTCAGTGCTCTTTCTTATTGTTATTAAATTTTAGAAATCCGTGGTAATATCGTAGTTGAAATAATAATTAGTTTTAAGATATTCTTCTGCCTTTAGACTTTTTGCGTTTTTCGATAGGTTTCTCTTTACCGCCCATATCCTTGAAGACAGGCTCTTCATCGTCAGGAGAAGAGGTGATGCGTTCAGGATTGATCTCGCCCTGGGCTTCATAGTAAGGGTCGATAACATATTTCTGTATTACCGGGTAACAGTTGAAGCAGGTGGTGAACCACAGAAATGCTGCTGGTACAAAGGGTATCAGCATAAGGAATACAACCGGGGCAAAGAGAAATATCAACAGCATTATCGCCCATGCCAGCACGCTTATTATCAGGCTGATTATGTTGGGCTTGGCACCGATGAAAGAAAGTGAGAATGAATTCTTGATAAGATTTTTCAGCGAAAGATTTGTGGCAACCATCATAAGGTAGATGTAATTGTTCATAAATAAAACTATTAATCCCACGCTGAAGGTTATTACCATTGGTATATAAAAAACCTTGGATTCATACTGCACTGCAAAGCCGGGATAAACATTATATGCTGCAAAGACTGATAAAAATACCAGAACGTCAAGCAGTCCGACTGAAAGACCATTTTTGAAGTTCTGCTTGAATCCACGGAAGAAATCCCGTATCACAAACGTGTGCTTTTCAATTATGAACAGTCGCATAACCTTTGTCATTCCAGCGGTTGCAGGACCTATCAGAATTGAAAATGCCAATAGGCATAAAGCTGATATAACTATTACAACATCAGAGTTCTTGATAAAGCTGATAGACACAAAAATGGCGAATATCGGCAGCCAGAACAATGTGTACAGCATATTGACGCCGAACAGAGTCCAGAATTTTCGTGCAAGCAGATCCCAGTAAAGAGCCAAGCCTTTTTTTCTGGGAGCGTGGTTTGAAATACCGGGGCCGGCACTTTCGTAGTCCTTGAAAAATAAACCCATTTATACTTCCTCCGTTATTTACCCGTTCTGCTGAAAAAAATATGACCGGGCAGTTAATGCAGCAGACCTGAGAAGATGTAATTGACCGCAGAATCAGCTGCTGATATAATAATTGAAAATACTATAAGTATAGCAAATTTAAGGCCGTACAGCCGAAGATCAGCTGCCCCTGCATCTTTTCTGCCAACAGTGCTGCTGAAAATATTACCTGAAAGCCGGATAAGCTCTCTTACTGCCAGAACAGAAACTGTAACTACAGCTGCTGATTTAGGTACAAGCATTGTCAGAATTTCCGGAACAGCGTTTAAACCGTCTCTGCTGTAAAGTACAGCTCCGGAAATTCCGATTCCAAAGCCACGGTAGATCAGCATGGCTATTCCCAGCGGAAGACCAACTGCGGAAAGACCGGCAATGAATGCAGCGGTTATGAATACCGCACAGGCAGCAAAAGTGTTCCTGAAAACCTCCAGCACTGTGTCGCCGCTGTAAAGCGGACAAAAATACTGGTGCAGCCAGAATGAAGGCTCTGAGCCTGCTCCGAAAAATGAGCCTGCTGCAATGCCGGCGATCACAGGCAAACAAAGCAAAAAGAAATTTGCTCCCTTTTTTTCTGACGGTATGTATGCTGTATGTTTCATTTTATCACCCTTCCTACAAAAAGATATGCAGAAAGGGGGACAAGTAGAACTTACAGGTTTTTATTTTGAAAGCTCATATGCACGTTTTGTGCAGTTTTCGCAGCATTTTTTTACAGTGTCAGTGAGATTGCCTTCATAGAGCTTATCAAGACCGGCAAGGGTTGTGCCACCGGGAGAGGAAACCATTTTTATCAGCTCGTCAATTGAAAAACCGGAATCTGTGATCATTTTAGCGGAACCAATAAGGCTTTGTGTAAACAGCTCTTCAGCGGCACTTCTGTCGATACCGACTGATTCAGCATAGTCGATAAATCCTTTGGCAAAGAGATAGATAAATGCCGGGCTGCTGCCGTTTACAGCGATTATTTCCTTCATTTTATCCTTTGGGATAACGGCGGCTTTACCGCAGGAACGGAATACATCAAGTATAACGCTGAATTCCTGATCGGTAACAGTATCGCTTCTTGAAAGGGCGGAAGCACCTTCACCTAAAAGCAGCGGAGTGTTAGGCATAACAAGGATAACCTTTGCACCGGAGATAGTTTTAGATGCGATAAATTCATCAGTAATTCCGGCAGCAATGGAAACGATGACGGTATTATCGCTGACAGCAGGAGCAGCAGCTTCAATTACTTTTTCGATGACCTGAGGTTTTACAGCTAAAAATACATATTTGCATTTTTCGGTCAGTTCGCTTTCACTTTTGCAGGCTTCAACACCGAAGCTTTTGAGTGCGCTGACCTTATCTGTATCCGGGTCGAAGGCGAAGAGGGAGATATTTTTTCCAGCCTCAGAAGCTGCAATTCCCTTCATAATTGCAGTTCCCATATTTCCGGCACCAATAAAGCCGATATTTATATTACTCATAGATTTACTCCTTTTAATTATTGAATATTCGGAGATCAGCCCAAGCTAAGTATTCTCCGCATCTATATTATTATACAACATTCTGCACAATAAATCAAGTGTTTTTTTGCGCAAATTGCCGCTTGATATTTACAAAGCCAGAGGGGAATAATTGCTTTACACTCAGCAAAAGATAAACGCAGTTAACAAAAAGCACTGATAATAATTACCAGTGCTGAAAAATATGAAAATAAATTTAATGATTGATCAATTATGTTTTCTGGCTTTGTTTTCTTTTTTGCCGTTAATAAGTTCAACGCATGAACAGCCTGCTGCTGCCCAGAATATTGGCGAGAAGGTAATATTGCTTACTCCAACGAAGAATATGATTATACCGGCTGCTGTTACCATATAGAGCGCCGCATTTGCCCATGAGATCCCACGTCTGAACTGAACTGCGCCGAGTATGATAACTGTAACAAGAACAGCCGCAATGGCGAGAAGAGAGGGAATACCAGTGGTTGCAGCGGTGTACAGGTACTGATCATAGACCTTATCGAAGGTGCCTTTGTTAGTGGAGATAATATCGCCGGCGTCAGCATAAGTGGTACCGTCCCACGAAGTGAAATTATACAGCTGAGGGAAAACCAGCTGATCGGGACCTGTGCCTAAAACCGGACGCTGACTGATAAGATCAAGAGTTTTGTGATTAAGAGTGTAGTAAACTTCGAAGGTGTTGTCGATATCAATATGATCCGGGTCATACATACCGCTGGCAGAAAGTCTCTGATATGAATCTGCGCCCCAGAGGATCCTTCCGTCATAGAGAGAATACTTATTGACAGTGCTGATGACACCGGCATTTACCAGAAGTACAGCTGCAATAGCCGGCACGATCACTGTGAAGATATTCATCAGCCGAAGCTTAGGAGCTTTTTTAGCAAATACAGTGATAACAGCTGCTATGATTCCAATTGCTTCACCGCAAATGCCTATTAGTGAGTAGGTGAACATCATAATAAATGAGAACAGACAAGCTGAAACTGTGCATATAATACGCTGCTTTTTTTCAGTCATAAGAATTGCTCCAGTGACAGCAGCTGTCAGTGAAAGAGTCAGCACCATAGCCAGGAACAGCGGAGACTGTGAAAGACCCGAAGCAGCATAGAGCTTTATTCCGGTAACAGTACGGTAAAAGCCCAGATCACCGTGGAATACCTGTTCCAGAGACCAAAGGGAATTGAGGATACCAGTGCCTATAATTCCCCACACAAGGGTACGCAAAGCTTTTTCGGTCTTAATTGAAATTGCCGTGACAAAAAAGCTGAAATAGAACATAAGCGCAAGGAAACCTTCACCTCTGCCGGTGTAACCGTAAATACCGGTATTAATATCGTTGTAGGAGGTAAGCGATGATATCAGCGCCAGCAGAAGAAATACGCCGAAGGCACCGACAGCAATAAGCTTTTTTCCGGTTATATATTTTTTAATGAATGCAATAATTGCCAGTATAAGGCAAATTACTCCGGAAACGGCAAGTCCGGCGGAGGACAGAGAATAGACAGGTCTGTGAAGTATTTCTGGTATTGCAGTCATTGCCGACACCAGGAAACAGGCTGTCAGAAGACCGACAGAAGCCATTTTCGAGTATTTTTCTTCAGTGAGATTGAGGATGAAATTAGATTTTTCTGATGAATTGAATAATTCCTTAGCCATAAATCTGCCTTTCTTTCGGCTTAATTGAGTGCGAATAATTATTTAGGTGAAATAGTTATTTCATAGCTGTCGCCTGACATTTGACCGACAGTAATGGTAACACCTGGATCAATGGTCATATTTCCGCTGGAATCATACCAGTTGAAGCCATTGATGCTGCTGTCTATGATATCGCCGGAGTGGAAGAAGTTATCAGTATCATGAGTAGCATTACCGACCAGTCTTATGAAGCGTCTGCCGGCGTTATAGTTGGTTTCTTGGTCTTCACCGCTGGCGTATCTCCAGTAAGCGTCCCAATAGTCACTTTTGACGGAAGCTTCAGCGTGATAAACTCTGACTCCGCTGCCGGTTTTTCTCCACCAGAAATAGTCATCAAGATAGCTGTTATTACCGTTCAGGGAAGCGTATTCTATGATAAAGAATTCGCTGTAATTATTATCATCGAGTTCACCGCAGGGGATAATGACACAGTTGCCGTTATTGGATTCATCGTCAGTGAGAGTGAAGGTCTGAGAGCCGGCAGAGCTGTCGTAGACACTGATCTGATCAGATTTATACCAGCCGAGCATGAGTTTTGAGAGAGCGCCAAAGTCAGCGAAGGCTTCGTCCATAAGCTCATATCCGGCAGAACCACGCATACTCTCGGAATCCTCATCGGTGGAATTATAAAGGTAATAGTCTGGCAAGCCCATGCAGTGACCCATTTCGTGGAGATAAGTTTTGTTGAATCCTCTGTAATTTTCAGCTGATTCGATCTGAGAGTTTCCGACGATAACGTGACCTAAATTCATGCCGTCAGCCCGGTTATAGGTGTCGCCGCCGAAAATTCCGGCAGCCGGCCACCAGTCTGTATCACCAGCCTCGGTGGGAACGGAGATCAGAATTGCATCAACAGTTTTATCGCCGTCGCCGTCGAAATCGCTGAAGTCGATCTGGCTGTCCATTTGCTCGATAATTTCGTTGACAAGCAGCTTATGCCATTTATCGCCTTCGTAGGTAGATTTATTGTATTGAGTAGTATAATGGTAGGAATCGCCAGTGAGATGAACAGCGCCTTTGGAAGAGCGTCCGTAGAAGGCAGACATACTCTCGAACGGGTAATTACTGTCATTGGTATTTGCTTCACCGAAAGCAATCTGATTGATCTGATCTGTAGACGGCAGGTAATTGAACTGGCAATCGGGGAAATCTACATAAAGGATCAACAATCTTGCTTCATTCTGTGATGGGAGCGAACCGTAGAGATCATATATCGGCGGAGAAATGAAGCCATTGGGATCAGCAGTTGTGGTAGTAGTAGTCTGAGAAGAAACGGTTGTAGAAGTGGTAGTGGCAGTGGTTGTGGAAGTTTCAGCTTCCCACTGCCAAACCGGGGTAAAGGACTGAGAGATCACTAAATCTCTCAGCAGAATAAGGTCGAAAACGTCAACGGAGTTATCCTGGTTGATATCGGCGGTATGGAGATAGTCTTCCATGTAAACATAGTCAGCGCTATAACCAATGCCGATGTAGGTTCCTTTAACGTCATAGGCGTTAGACTCGTCAAGGGGGGACTGATTAACCAGATGTTTTGAGAGGAGAAGCAGATCAGCCACACTCAGACTCTGGTCATTATTGAGATCACCCATCGCACCGATCAGTTTCCAATCAGCAAAAACAGAGGCTGAGAGGGAAGAAGCGACGGTCAGAACAACAGCAGAGAGGGCAGCGGTCAGCTTCTTGATGTTAAAAAGTTTCATTGAACCAACTCCTTTTAAACGGCAATAATAATAATTGAGTGCCGGTAATAAAATCCTTCTGTATACAGCTGCAATCAGCGGCATAAAGCGGGATTTTATTGATTCAGCGGAGAGAGCCTGTAAAAAATGCGGACGGATAAACCGTCCGCATTCTGAACCTGTCCACACTGAAATATAACGCAGGCTCTATCTGCTTATTTTGCGTAATCAGTTACTCTGCTTTCACGAATGATATTAACTTTGATCTGACCTGGATAATCCATTTCTGACTCGATCTGCTGAGCGATCTGTCTTGCAACGATGACCATTTTCTCATCATTGACGATCTCAGGCATAACCATTATGCGAACCTCACGTCCAGCCTGAACAGCGTAACATTTTTCGACACCGTCATAGGAAGTGCAGATCTCTTCCAGTTTCTGGAGACGTTTGATATAGCTTTCGTAGTTTTCACTTCTTGCGCCGGGTCTTGCAGCGGAAATAGCATCAGCAGCCTGAACGATGCAGGCGATGACAGTTTTAGGCTCAACGTCATTATGATGAGCTTCAACAGCATGAATGATGACTGGATTTTCGTTATATTTTTTACAAACATCGACACCTATCTGAACGTGTGAGCCTTCGATCTCGGAAGTAAGAGCTTTTCCGATATCATGGAGCAGACCGGCACGTCTTGCCAGGTTAGCGTCAACACCGAGTTCCGAAGCCATAACACCGCAGAGCTTTGCCACTTCAATGGAGTGATCAAGAACATTCTGACGGTAGCTGGTACGGAAGCGGAGACGACCCAGGAGCTTGATAAGTTCATGATTGATACCGTGAACGTTGGTCTCGATGACAGCACGTTCACCTTCCTGTTTGATCCTGTATTCGACTTCACGGCGGGCTTTGTCCACCATTTCCTCGATTCTTGCGGGATGGATACGGCCGTCAGCGATAAGCTTTTCGAGGGCGATCCTTGCGACCTCACGTCTGATCTGGTCGAAGCAGGAGAGAGTGATAGCTTCAGGGGTATCGTCGATAATGAGATCGACACCGGTGAGGGTTTCGAGGGCGCGGATATTTCTGCCCTCACGGCCGATGATCCTGCCCTTCATTTCGTCATTGGGGAGAGGAACAACGGATACAGCGGCTTCAGATACCTGATCTGCTGCCACCTTAGCGATAGCGAGAGAAATAAGGCTTCTTGCCTTTTCGTTGCATTCATCTTTGAGCTGCTGTTCATAAGCAGCGATCTTGACGGATTTTTCATGAACGAGATCATCTTCAAGCTTAGAGATGATATACTCCTTAGCCTGTTCCTTAGTGAATTCAGAAATTCGCTCAAGGATATCGAGCTGTGATTTCTTGATAGACTCAGCCTCCTTGAGTTTTTCGTCAGCGGCTTTCAGCTTCTGGCTGAGAGTCTCCTCTTTCTTTTCAAGGTTATCAGTTTTCTTATCAAGATTTTCTTCCTTTTGCTGAATACGTCTTTCCTGACGAGACAGCTCTGCTCTGCGATCCTTGATTTCCTTTTCAGCTTCCGAGCGAAGCTTATGTATTTCGTCCTTAGCTTCGATCAAAGCGCTTTTCTTTTTATTCTCAGCGTCTTTTTCGGCATCTTCGAGTATTCTTGCAGCCTGCTGTTCAGCAGAGCCGAGCATACCCTCAGCATCTTTTTTACGCTGTTCTACACCGGCTTCGACACCCTTTTTATAGAACATGGAATAACCGATAAAAACGCCGACAGCAAGAGCTGCGATGATCAGAACGATAGCTGCGATCAAGTTCATACAGTGCACTACCTCCTTTTCGTAAATTTTTGAAACGCAGATCAGACAGACAAACAAGAGCTGACAGCGCTTCATTAAGTTTGTATCATAAAACTATATACTACTTAAAGGCGGTGAGTGCCGCAATATTTTATTCATTTGTAAATATATCAGGATTCCCTGAATATTGGGAAAAAGACCGGAAATATTTCACCGGGAGTTTGGTAATATATCAGCATTCCGCCGAGGGATTTATATATATCCTGCGGAAAATGATTTAAAACAAAGCTGCACTACTGCCCATAGTAATACTTTCGCAAATAAATACAACATATATATTATACACTTTTTATTAGCTTCTGTCAATAGATTTCCCGTAATTTATTACAAAATGATGAAAATAATCTTGCGAAGGATAAAAAAATACCCGCAGACGGTTGTCCACGGGTATTATAAAAGCTGTTTAAGTTAAATTACTTAAGCTCAACTGTAGCGCCAGCAGCCTCAAGCTTCTCCTTAAGCTCGTTAGCCTCTGACTCAGAAACGCCTTCCTTAAGAGCCTTAGGAGCAGACTCAACAACTTCCTTAGCTTCCTTAAGTCCGAGACCGAGAGCTTCCTTAACAGCCTTGATAACAGCCATCTTAGCGTCACCGAAGGAAGTAAGAACTACGTCGAACTCAGTCTTTGCAGCCTCAGCAGCACCAGCGCCGCCAGCAGCAGGAGCAGCAGCGATAGCAGCTGTTACACCGAATTCCTCCTGGATAGCGTCTACGAGCTCTGAAAGCTCAAGAACAGAAAGGGTCTTGATATCTTCAACAAATTTTGTGATCTTCTCTGAAGCCATGATAATAATCTCCTTTAAAAATATTTGCCTTAGGCATAGAATTTAAGCTGCGAAAATGAACGAACCTGGGAAATCAGGCAGCTTCTTCTGATTTCTTGTCTGCGACTGCCTGGAGTGTAGCTGCAAGCTTCTGGAGAGGACCCTGGAGAGAGCCGACCAGCTGAGCAAGAAGTACATCCTTTGAAGGGATCTTTGAAAGAGCGATAACGCCTGCCTGATCATAGATCTCGCCCTCGATGTAGCCAGCCTTAAGGTTGAACTTATCGTCTCCAGCCTTCTCAGCAAATTTACCGAGGATTCTTGCGGGAGCAGTCTGGTCGTCGTTAGAAAGAGCGATAGCAGTAGTTCCATTGAGAGCTTCTTCAAAGCCTTCGATACCTACAGCCTTAAAAGCACGGAGCAGAAGAGTGTTCTTCTCTACGAAGTAGTTAACACCAGCCTCACGGAGTTCTTTTCTGAGCTTAGTATCCTCCTCAACGGTGATACCCTTGTAATCAACGAGAACGCCGGAAACAGAATTCTTAATGAGTTCTGTAAGCTGATCTACCTTAGCCTTCTTAGCTTCGAGTACAGAATTACTTGGCATTGTGTATTCACCTCCGAATAAATTCTATCGTATCCGAAGAGCAAAAAAGTCCTTTTCCGACAGCACGGGAAAGGACAATGATAACATAGTTATATCAATTGCTATTCCTCGGCGGGACTTACGGTCAAAGACCAGCCAGCTGTCTTTAGAATACGATATTCACTGTATTAAACAGCTTTATTATTATACATCATAAAAAGGTATTTGTCAAGCAGATTGCGATATATTATATATATTTAACTTTTAGGTTCCAGCCCTGGCAGATAATCAACAAGTTCAAGCTCATATTTTTCTGCAAGACTTATACATCTTTCCATTTGAACGGGGTCTGAGAGGACTTCCGGGAAGTGGGCATCGCAGCCGATTATAGCTGTGTTTCCAATGGACTGTGCGATTCTGAGAAATTTGTCTGATGGATAGTGCCTGCCTTCACGGACACCAAGAAGGTTTATTTCTACAGGCACATTTTTACTTTTAAGATATTTGCATAACCTTGTAAAATGTTTTGTGTAAATTTCATCGCTGCCAGTATAATTCAAAAGGTCAGGGTGGGCGGTGTATATGTATTTACCGGTATCCATGCCTTCGATGATCAGGTCAACATATTTTTTCAGGTCTTCCTCGTTATCAGTGGGAAAGCCGGTGTATGGAGAATCAGGCTCTTTTTCATTGAAGTGCTGACCGAGTATCATATAGTCCACAGGGTAGCAGCTTAGCAGTTTGTTCTGGTCTTCCATAAGCTCCGGGATATACTCAGCTTCAAAGCCAATGTATATGGTTATATCTTTTTCATATTCTTTTTTCAAGGACAGGAGCGAACTGAAATAATCGTCAAGTTCGTCTGGCCTCATGCGTGTTCCGGAAATGTAGCCGTCGGGGAATATCCAGGGGCAGTGATCGGAAAAACCAAGCACTTTCATGCCGTGAGATATAGCGTGTTCTACATATTCTCTGTCTTCACCGCTTGCATGGTTACAGCGTTTGGTATGGGTGTGATAATTTGCGAGCATATTTATTCCTCGTTTCTGTTGTTAATTTGGAATTACGCATTCCGCATTAAATTGATTGTGAGTCAAAAAAGCGGCTTATCCTTTAACAGAAAAGCCGCTTGTTGTATCGTAATAATATTTATTTATTATGCCTTCTGGTCTCAGCCTTTATTAAGATCAACCTTTGGCTCATTGGTGATATTTTTGTTTTCTGCAGGTTTTTTGCTGCTGTCAGGATCCTTTATCATTCCGGCAGCTTTAAGTCCTGCGCCTACAGCACCTGTAACAATTGTGCAGATGACCATTTCCAGCAGTGCATTGATTCCGACAAAAGTAACTATCCAGATCAGTACATTCTTTCCGTCCATAAGACCCTGAACGTAATCGGTGTTACCGAAGAGGAGTACAAGTGCGGACATGAACAGCAATGTGTTCAGAAATGCAGTGCAGAAGCCAGTAACGAGACTTGCAGTCTGGACATTGGTTTTTCTTGACACAAAATTGTAGATAAGTCCTACCAGGAAGCCGTCAAGGGCACGGGGAACAAACCTCTGGATAAACGCAAGAACCGGGTTGATGTCAACGAGTACAGCACCCATTCCGCTGAGAACTCCTATACCGAAGCACTGGAGAAAGCTGAATATACCGAATACAGATCCCATGATGAGTCCACCTATAGGTCCGAGGGCAACAGCAGCGATCGCAATCGGGATAACATTCAGCGTTATTACCAGCGGTCCGATAGGGATTGAACCGATAGTTGTGAACGAGAACACCATGACGATAGCAGTCAGCAGTCCGAGCAGTACGAGCTGTTTTGTGTTGAACTTCGTTTTCATATTAAATTTTCCTCCTTGTTATTATTCCTTTAAAAAGGATACAATACAACGTAATTATAGTATCACACTTTCCTGGAAATGTCAAGTATTTCGCTGAAAATGTAATCACTTTGAAATAATCTCAGTTAACATCGAAGGCGTTGGTTTATAGTTAGCTGTTTTAATTATCAGTACCTGATCATTAATCAGCAAGTCCGCCGACATAGTAGAAGGCGTAGTTGATATCCTCGATCTCGACGGAGAAATTACCGGTCGTTCCGACGAAATTGTAAGCACCGATTCTTGCACGGTAGTTGTAATTGAGGTTGGTCACATATAATGAAAGCTTGAAATTCTGATTTTCCTTGCCGCTGAGTATTGTTGAAACGGACATTGTTTCGGGAGCGGAAATATTCATTGAGCTTAAAGATGCTGTTGTGCCGTCGTCATATGTGATGATATATTCAAAAGTAAAGAGACCGCTTGCTTTAGCCGGAAAAGGAGTGTTGAAAACTAAATTTCCGCTGGTGTCGAATGAGGTGTAGCAGATAAGATCTGTGGGCTGAGGGTTAACACTGGCGTCATCAGTGATAGTGACATTTATCTGAGCTTTAACCTCAGGGCTGTCTGCGCTGGCAACTGTAACAACACAGCTTCCGGCTTTAACACCGTATATCCAGCCATCCTTGTCAACGGTTGCTATGCTGGTGTCGGAGCTTGTCCATATTTCAGCCTTGTTTGGAGCGTTTTCCGGTATCATTGTAACGTAGGATATACCAACTGTACCAGCCTTTATAGTCAGCTCAGTTTCAGTGAGATGTATTGCCCGGACTTTGTAGGGGTCTGTAACGGTAACGTTTATGTAAGCGGTAACATAAGGGTTGTCATAGCTTGTGACTGCAACTACACAGGTACCTGCTTTCTGACCGACTATCCAGCCTTCACTGTCAACAGTTGCGATGCTTGGGTCTGAGCTTGTCCAGATCTCTCTTTTGTCAGCAGCAGTAGCCGGAAGCATGGTAACGTAGGAGATATCTCCTTCGCCGACATTGAGAGCGATCTCAGTTTTGCTGAGCTTGATAGATGCAACTTTGTACGGGTCGGCGGTGGTAGAAGCTGTAGTGGTTTCAGTGGTTGTATCGGTGGAAGAAGTTGTGGTAGATTCAGTGGTTGTATCAGTGGTGGTTTCAGATGAAGCGGTGTCAGAAACTTTAGTTGTTGTGGTATCGGATGTAGAAACAGAAGTAGTTTCGGTGGTTGAAGTTACAGTAGTTGTGGTGCTGGTGTAAGGAGTGTCAGAGTATACAGTGACTTCGATATCAGCTTTTATCTCAGGGTTTGAACGGCTTGCAACAGTAACTGTACACTTTCCGGGAGCCTTGCCGACTACCCAGCCTTCACTGTCAACAGTGGCAATGCTTGTATCTGAGCTTGTCCAGATCTCACCTTTATCTCTTGCGTAGGTTGGCAGGAAGGTGACGATTGAAATATCACCTGAACCGACTTTGATATTGAGTGAATACTTGCTGAGCTTTATTCCGGTTACTATGTAAGGGTCAGTTACAGTGACATTTATGGAAGCGCTTACAGCAGGATTGTCAACGCTTGTTACAGTGACAACACACTTTCCAGCTTTGAGTCCGACGATCCAGCCTTCACCGTCAACAGACGCAACAGTCGGGTCTGAGCAGGTCCATATCTCCCGCTTGTCAGGAGCGGTAGATGGCAGCATTGTAACATAGGAGATATCGCCCTCGCCTATATTCACAGCGATCTCAGTCTTGCTTAGTCTTATGGAAGAAACGTGGTATGGGTCAGTGTAAACAGTAGTTGTGGTTGAAGAAGCAGTAGTTTCAGTTGAAGAAATGGTAGTTGTAGTGGAAGAGGTCGTGACATTGGAAGTTGTGGAAGAGGTAGATGTATCGGTGGAGGGAAGGAAGAGATCAGTAGTAGTTGTACTGGAGGGGAGAAATGGTTCAACAGAAGTGGTTGAAGTAGTTACAGGGGATGAGGTGGAAGAAGTGACCGTGGTGGTGGAATAAACAGTAACTTCGATCTCAGCCTTGGCAAGAGGATTTGAATGGCTTACAGCGGTTATCGTACATTTTCCGGGAGCTTTTCCTGCTACCCAGCCGTCACTGTCAACGGAGGCGATGCTTTCATCTGAGCTTGTCCAAATTAAGCCTTTATCCGCAGCGTTTGAAGGCAGGAAGGCAACTGCTGAAGAATCGCCGCTGCCTACAGCTAAATTCATAGAAGTCTTGCTGAGCTTAATGCCGGTGACTGTGCTTGTATCTGTAACCTTAACGGAAACAGCACCTGATACACTGGGATTGTCCTTGCTGGTAACAGTAACGATGCAGTTTCCGGGCTTAAGACCGATTATCCAGCCTTCACCGTCAACAACAGCGATATTTTCGTCTGAGCTTTCCCAGACAGCCTCTTTGTTTACAGCTGTATTAGGCAGCATTGTGACGTAAACGATACCGCCTTCATTAACGCTGAGATTAAGCTGGATCCTGCTCAGTTTGACAGAAGAAACTCTTGTAGGATCAGCAGTAGTGACAGTGGTTGTAGAAGTGGTGGGGACAGTTGTAGAAGTGGTGGAGAGAGTTGTAGAAGT
>CAMNFW010000027.1 GCA_946537565.1 uncultured Ruminococcus sp.
AAGATAAGGACGGGGAATTTCTGTTCTTCCCCGGATAATTCTGTTGCAGATGTATTTCTCACCGTTCCACGCTTTCAGAAGCAGATCAAGGCTCGGAACACCGTTGCTGTACTTTCCGTTGAAATTACTGAGCATTCCGGCTTCGTCGGAGATCATCAGCAAAGAATCATTCTCACTCAGCTCCAATGAAAGAGATTCAGGGGTAATGTCATCAACGGCTATTCTTATCGGGGCAGTATTGCGGATATTTTCAGCCTGAACACGGAGCTTTGCGATTGCGGCGGTGTCAGGCTCGTCCTCTTTTTCCATAGCTTTTACACGGGCTTCGATAGCTTTAACTTCCTGCTGAGCCTTGTAAATTTCCTCACGGTGGTCATTGTTGTACTTACTCTCAAAGCTATCAAAGGGAGCTTTGATGAAGTGCATGACAGGGCTTTTTCTTTCAGAGGGCTGAGCTATGATAATAGAATACAGCACAGGCGGTTCGGTGTGGTCTGGCTTTCCGGCAAGCCGATACAGACCTGTAAAACAGTAACCCACGGCTGAGAGCATTGCTGTTCCTGCCATTCCCACATCGGTGAAAGTCGTGACCGAGATCGCCTTCGCCATATCCCGCAAAACAGGCGGCAGATCATTTACAGGAAAGGGTATAACATCTGCCTTCTGACGGAGCGGTCGGGGGTCTTCCCATTGAATATTAGTCATTTTTCATCTTCCTTTCAGCAAGCAAATTTTTTTATGCTTCTATAAAGGGGCAGAAAAAAACGGCTTTTCAACTGTTATCCGTTGAATAACGAAATTATTTTTTTTATTTTCATAAACTGCGGCAAAAAAACATTTTACTGGATTTTGTGGATTTTGTGTATGTTGACCTGTAAAAGGCTGTATTTCGGCATTTACAGGCACCAGAGCATAGTGTATGTTGTGTGGTGGTTGAAGTCTTTTGGACGGGCAAGGGCGGCGGTAAATCTCATAAACAAAAAATTGTACAATACTATGAAAATAATGATTATATATAAAAAATATATATAACTCTTGACATTTCTTTTATAATTAGATATAATAAAATAAATAGCTGTATTATATGATCGAAGGTGTTGATTTTGAAGAAAACTCAGAAAACTAAGCTGACTGCTGCTATCCTTGCAGCCGCTGTTAATTTTTCATCATGTACCTCCGGCGGTGAAGTGCAGAACGTCTACGGTCCGCCTGTGGATTATACCGACACTTCTGCTTCCCAGACTGTGACCACTGCCGCTGAAACTACACAAACTACTGCCGCTGTTACTACTATTTCAACTACAACTGTTTCCGTTACCGAAGTTACAGAACCAACTACCACCGAATCCAGCACCGAGGTCACAGAACCAACTACAGCTGAATCCGTCACCGATGCTGTTGAAACTGAACCTTATACCCCCGGAAAAGAACCATTTGCTGCCGTATATGGCCCTCCGGATTTTCTGGATTAAAGTTCTGATGTTTCAATATTCACAAAATCATATCTTTAACTATCGACAATGAAAGGAATGATGAGCATGAAAAAATCTGACAAAACTGCTCTTACAGCTGCTATTTTTGCTGCTGCTCTGAATATTGTTCCAATCGCAGCAAACGCTGAGAGCAATAATAACGAGCCCAGCGATATCCCCACTGAATATTACTCGCCGGAAGATGAGGATATCCAGGATGTTTACGGTCCCCCTGAGTACTTCACAACTGAAACTACCCAGACCACTTCTGCCATGGATACGAACTACTATGACATAATTAATACTACCACTGAGCCGGTTTACGGTCCGCCCTGGATGTTTACTACTACTACTACTGAGACAACCCCCGTTCCTGTTTACGGTCCGCCCCCGATTACCGGCGATATCGACTATAACGGAGTCGTTGATGTCTTCGATCTCATTGCTGCAAGAAAAATACTCGCCAGCAATGGAGCTGATAACTCCTGGGGTTATTCTGCTGATATTAATCACGACACCAGATTCACTATTGCTGACGTTGTTTCTCTTTCCCGTATTCTTCTGAACAGAGGCGATTACTTCGTTTCAGACAGCGACCTCACCGACGATACTCCTCAGCCTGAATATGGTGCGCCTATTTATTTCGATGACCAGGAGTAAAAAATATGCTGGACGTTAATATCAAAAAGAAACATCTCGATGCCCTCGCTGACTATAGAAACAGCCTTAAAACTGCCCCTCAGCTCAGAAACCTCTTCCTTGAACTCACCCTCCGCTGCAACGAAAGATGCCTCCACTGCGGAAGCTGGTGCGGCGACGTAAAATCAGAAGAGCTTACTGCTGCTCAGTATGGCAAATTCTTAGCAGAAATTAAGGGCGATTTCGGTACTGATAAAAAAATGCTCTGCATTACCGGCGGTGAACCCCTGCTTAGAAAAGATTTTTTCGATATTATGGCTGAGGCTGACCGTCTCGGTTTCCGTTGGGGTATGACCAGCAATGCCACCTTAATTGATGACAGCGTTGCCCGTGAACTGAAAAGAGTTGGTATGGGGACAATCTCCGTCAGCATAGACGGTCTTGAGGAAACTCATGATGCCTTTCGCCGTACTCCCGGCGGTTGGAAAAAAGCTATGAACGGTATCGAAAGTCTCCTGAGAGTCGGCGGTTTCCATGCTGTTCAGGCAACTACTGTTGTAACTCATCAGAATATCGGTCAGCTGGACGAGCTTTACAAAATATTCAATGATATGGATATCGACTCCTGGCGAATTATCAATATGGAGCCTATGGGTCGTGCCAACGATCACCCTGAGCTTCTTCTGACTAAAGAAGACTATAAGTATATGTTCGAGTATATTAGAAATATGCGTATCAAAGGTGAGCCTGTTACTTATGGCTGCAGCCATTACCTCGGTATGGAGTATGAACGTGAAGTCCGTGACTGGTACTACCACTGCACTGCCGGTACTTATATCGCAAGTATTACCGCCAGCGGTGATATTATCGCCTGCCTCGACATCGAACGCAGACCTGAGTTTATTCAGGGAAATATACTCCGTGACCGTTTCTACGATGTATGGACTAATAAATTCCAGATTTTCAGAAGAGATCTGGCAGACAGCTGCGAAAAATGCTCATCTTGCTCTGAGAAAAATTACTGCCACGGTGATTCCTTCCATAGCTGGGATCATGATAAAAATGAGCCTCTGCTTTGCTTCAAGGATATTCTCTTCTGATAAATGTTTTAAGCTAATAATAAAAACCTCTTCATTCACAAGGGTTTCCGCCCATCAAAAAAAAGTCCAGCTAAGTGCTGGGCTTTTTCATTTTGAAGTAATTTGTTAAAAGAAATGCAGTGAAGATGATGAATGACGGCATATCAAGCGTTTTAACTACATTATTCTATGTCGTTTCTTCCGCAAGATCCGGACGGCATCTGCCGCATGGAGAATAACCCTGCTCAAGAAGCTCATCAAGGCTGCCGCTATAATACAGCCGATTCTTTTCAAGTATAGTCGGGACACTTGGGCAGTCAGGACAGTGTATCTTATGTGTGTTCATATTCAGAACATAGTCACAAGCCAGAACAGTATATTCAGCGGTCGTTTCAGGTTCAGTTTCAGGTTCAGTTTCAGTTTTAGTAATATCCTGGGTCTGCTGATCGTTTTTGTCTATCAGCCAGTTGTCGCCGTTGGAATAGTCAATACCAATTCCAGGATATGCGTTGTAGCAGAATACATTGAAACATATCGCCTTGCCTTCATCTTCTACAGAATATGCCTCCATTAACACTCCTCTTGCCAGAAGTTCACTGCCCTCAAAAACCGGCGTGACACGGTAAAGAACGTGCTGACCTGTAGTGTGAACAAAATCAGCAATTGAATTTTCAAAGGGAAGCATTCCCTGAGTGTTCATGTATCTTGTGCCGGTTATAAGATTGCAGACATTGGCATTTTCACCGGTCAGCTGATAGCCCAGAAGATGACAGCGGTTGTAGAGGTATTTTCCGTCAATGAAATCATATTTATCAAGATGCCAGCCAGTTGGCTTTACAGCGCCGATCTTTCCACGCTTTTCTGTGGGCATTATATCCTGACCGACACAAGCCATTGTAACACCGCATCTCCCAAGACTGTCCAGTTCAGAGTAATATTCATATGAAGTTTCAGTCAGGTCTGAACTGGTGAAAAATGGGATATTTCCATTGACAACAGTATACGGACTATCAGTAAACGCCGGAATATCGCTGAGTTTGAAAGCGTTAGGATTTTCAGTTGTAATTGCAGCAGTAACTGTGGTAGAATTTGTTACCTCAGTCTGGATCACAGTTGAGGGATTTGTTCCTGAATCAGTAAACTGCTGGACGACTATAGTTTCAGGCTGCGAAACAGAAATATTTTCAGAAGGAGTACAGCTCAGCTGTATCATCGCAGCGAGAACAGTGATAATAAAAGCAAAAAATGTCTTAAGTTTCATATTCATTAGTTAGGAAAACAGCAGCGTGATCATAAGGTCACGCTGCTTTGTAGTTTACTGTGCTTTGGTGATAAGAATCTGGCGGAAGGCTATGAGGTCGTAAACATCAACAGACTGGTCTTTGTTGAGATCAGCTATGATGAACTGTTCAGGAGTGAATTTTTCAGCGCCGAGAAGATACTTGTGCAGCAGCAGCAGGTCAGCTACATTTACCAGCTTATCGTTATTGAGGTCGCCGCTGAGATCGTCTGGAACAGTTGTAGTAGTAGTTTCCTCAGTAGTTGTGGTGACAGCAGTTGCAGTGGTGGTTGTGGTGATGGTTGTGGTGGTGGTGGTAGTTGTGGTGGTAGTAGTTGTTTCAGTTTCAAGCTGCCAGCGCTGGCATTCGCTGGCTGTAGGCTCCCACTGCTGAACATTAGCTCCGCTGTCTTTTGAAGCGTAGCCTACTTCAACAAGGCAAGCGTCCTTTGAAGCATGAGTGATTATGCTGTATGAGCCGTCAAGATTTTTAGTGAAACGGAAAAGCTGTGCGCTGTCCTTTGAAGAATATGCTGCAATATCAATGTTGCTGCCGTTTTCGCTGCCTTCAGCTTTAAGAGCAAAATTCTCGTCCTGGAGTGAACGTATCCAGTAGTAGTTTCCGGAATTAAAGGGTTTGAGAGTCCATTTCTGGCAGTCAAAGCCATTTGAACCCCACTGCTGAACGTTGGTATTGTCAGCCATGTTTGCAGAGTCAATATCCATAACCATGCCGGAGTTGACATTTTTAAAAGTATAGATAACGCTTGTATCCATAGCAGTTCCGGGATCGGCTGCTGCTTCAAGTATCCAGTCCTGGCAGTTAGCTCCATTTACTTCCCACTGCTGGATATTAGCACCGGAAGCAGTGCTTGCATCTGCAACCTCAACACATGAAGCCTCTCCGGATACTCTTGTGCGTATCTTATAGCTTCCGTCGGAATTCTTGGTGAACATAAACTGCTGATTAGTACCGCTGTTGAAGCTATAAATATCAGCATTTGTGCCGTTGTCAGATTTTCTGCCGGCAATATCCAGCACATAGGTGCCGCCGTCGCCTACGCATGAAGCAATGTAGTAGTAGCCGTCACCAGCACTGTAAAGCTTCCATATATCGTGAACAGATGAACCGTCACTGCCCCACTGCTGGATATTAGCACCGTTTTCAGCAGCTGCACCTTCTACCTGCATATAAAGTCCGGAGTTAACATTTTTAAAGCGGAATGCAGCACCCTCACTGAATGATGCAGCTACAGGACCGCTGGGAAGCTCTGTATAGCCTGCGCTTGGGATTCCCTTATTGGCATATCTGAGATACATCCAGTTGCCTTTGCTGGTCTGACAGCCGCTGTAGTTATTGCAGTAAGTCTTTGCATTGTCAGCAGTGAGCTTTACATAGTTATAGTTGGAAGCTGCTGTCCAGGTGCCGACCTTTGCATAGGAAGGATTTGAAGATGTGCCTGCTCCAGCGGTAAGACGGTTAACCTTTCCAGAAGACTTTGAACCGGAATCAAGGAAGTAGCCAAGATTCTGATCAGTGGAGCTGGGAGCGTTCCAGTCACAGCAGACATTTCCGCTGGTGGAATTATTTTCATAGAAGCAATTTTCAGCAAAGATGCTTGTATTAGCCTGTACGGTGTAAGCCATTGAGAACTCGCTTACATAGTTATTAAGGCTGTGGAAATAACCCCAGCGCATAAGTCCGGGCGCTCTTGTAAGGGTTTTATAGAACTTATTTGAAGCAAGTGTCATTCTTGGATAGCCGTTATACTGTGCATAATTGCTGGCGCTGCTGTCCGGATAACCGAGAATAAGTCCATACTCATGAAGTCCAAAGGAATTGTCGGAAACTGTGCAGTAATCAGCATAATAGCAGCAGGCAAGGAATTTATCCTTATCACTGACGGAATTATCTGTACCGTAGGGATTGTAGCCGCTGTGTCCGGTAAAGGTAACATGATCGACCCAAAGATTCTGACCGCCTCTGAAATAGATCATGATATTATCATTTCCATTGGCTTCTGCTGAATGCTGGATATCAAAATTCTTGATGATAACATTGCTGCCGTTGCCTTTATTTGACTGTTCTGTAGTAAAAGCAACGTTATTCAGCGTGTGAGCATCGAAGCTGCCGATAATGGTCTTATTTGAAGCGATCTGTATTCTGCCGGGAGCAGTATATTTCTGACCAAGACCGTCATTGGAGAAGCTGTTGATAGAAATATTCTTTTTTACGATAATAGTGTAGGGAGTCGTAGATTCGGCATATTTTTTCAGTTCATCGAAAGTGGATACTTCAACGATCTCACCAAAGAGACCGCCGATATCTCCTGCCTTGATATTTCCTGTGTTATCATTTTTACAGTAGCCTGCAAAACCCTGGAGACCGTCACAGTTCAGCAGCCAGAGCTGTGAGTCTGCGCCGGTATAATTAGCCAGTGTCATACCTGAGCTGCCCTGTGTGAGAGCAAGAGAAGTGTCAGAGTAGTTTACGATCTTGTAGTAAAGATTATTTCCCAGATGATCTGTTTTAACAGGAATAACATACCAATGCTGGGACTTTGCGGATTCACTGCCGAATACAACAACACTTGCACCGGCTGTAACATTGTAATTGAGGGGGGTGAGAAGTCTGCCTGACTGAGCATTTACCAGTTTGAAGAAAGTGCCGTTGGAGTCAGAGCCTACACGATCGAATCTCCATGAAGGAGAAAGGTCATTGCCGAGAGCTTTGACTGAGAGGGAAGAACCGTCTGTTGTGCCGTTTTCGGTAAGAACTTTAGAATTGTCTTTGACGGCGATGTTGATAAGCTGAGCCGGATAGTCCACTGATGCAGCAAAGGAACTGAGAGAGAGACTTCCTGTGCCGAATAGCGGAAGGATCCATGCTGTCAGCAGAAACAGCGACAAGACTGCTGCCAGCCGCATATGGGTTTGTTTTTTCATTGTTAATACCTCCTTAGACTTTGAAAAAAATGAACATATTATTGCATCATTATTATACCACAAAATGTGAATAATGTCAATGTGTAAATCAGTGAATATAGAGTACATAATTTTAAACGACAGGTATTGATTTAACTGAACAGATATGATACAATAGTATACATAAGTCAGGATTTGAAATGTATAAAATAATCTTCTTTGGAGGCGTATAATGCTAAAGGTGTTATTAGTTGAAGATGACGAGCAGCTTTCACGAAATCTATCCAAATTTCTGATAATGGAAGGCTATAATGTTGTTTGTGCAGGCGGACAGACAGAGGCGCTTAAGGTTTTCGAGGAAAGCAAGTATGACTGTGTGCTGCTGGACGTATCGCTCAGGGACGGAAACGGTTTTGCAGTTTGTTCAGTAATAAAAGCTCAGTCCGATGTCCCTGTGATATTTCTGACTGCATCAGCAGATGAAGCTTGTACTGTCGCAGGATTTGAAGTGGGCGGAGATGATTATATCGCAAAGCCTTTCAGACCAAGAGAATTGCTGGCAAGAATGAAAAATGCAATGCGAAAAAATACCAGAAATGTAAAATTTCTTTCATGCGGAGATGTAACGATCGACCCGGCTAAAGGCATAGTAACTAAAAATGGAACCGAGATTTTTCTTTCTGCTTTGGAGTATCGTCTGCTGCTGGTTTTTTTCTCTAATAAAGGGCAGCTTCTGTCAAGAGACAGGCTGGCAGAAGAGCTGTGGTCAGTATCCGGAGAGTATGTTTCTGACAATACTATCAATGTGTACATGAAACGGCTGAGAGAAAAAATAGAAGCCGATCCCCAACACCCGGAAATCATTCTCACAGTAAGAGGAATGGGTTATAAGGCGGTGGAAAAATGAATAAGAGCAGCAGGCTGAAATATATGCTTCAGGCAGCAGCGGCAGCAGCCGGAGCCGGAGTGAGTTTTGCTTTCAGTCATATTTCTTCATTGATACTTCTGGCAGTATCGGCAGTTATAATCGCCGCTGAATATATATCTGATATCCGCCGCAATAAAGAACTGCTCAGACTTTGCGATAATATAGACCGTATTCTCCACGGTGAAGATAATATTGATTTTAACGATTATCAGGAAGGCGTGACCGGAATTCTAAAAGCTGAAATTCATAAAATGACGGTCAAGCTTCGTGAGCAGAACGCTGGACTTAAAAAAGAAAAGATGTATCTCAAAGAATCTCTGGAGGATATATCCCATCAGCTCAGAACTCCCCTGACCTCAATGATACTGATAAATGAGATGCTGACTCAGCCAGGACTGAACGAACGTCAGAAAATGGAATGTCTCAGAGAACAGTATACACTGATAGATCAGATGAAATGGCTGATAGAAACTATGCTCAATTTATCAAGAATAGATGCAGGAGCGGTTACTATGCGAAAAGACACAATAGACTGCGGCGAACTTATAAAACGATCGTTAGAGCCTTTAGCTGTATCCCTTGACCTTAAGGGTGTGGATACGGAAATCTGCTGTGCCGACAATACCACGATCGAAGGCGATATACACTATCTGTCAGAGGCACTGCTGAATCTGCTAAAAAACTGTGTCGAACATACTCCGCCGGGCGGCAATATAAAAATATCTGCCGAAAATAATCCCTTGTACACCGGCATAAAGATCACTGATACCGGTGAGGGTATAAAAAAAGAAGATTCAGCAAGAATCTTCGACAGGTTTTACCGCTCGTCCGAGTTTAATAAAAGCGGATACGGCATCGGATTGTCATTTGCAAAAAAAGTGATAGTCAGCCATAACGGCAGCATAACTGTATCAAACGCAAACCCCAAAGGCGCTTGCTTTGATATACGCTTTTACAAATCAAGCATATAAAATAAGCTCCGGAATTAAAACCGGAGCTTTATGTTTTTGCATGATTATCTCAATTATGAGAAATAGTTACGGTAACCATCGCCATAGAAGCTGAAATAGCCGTGATTGAAGGATTCAGGCTCTGTGAAATAAAGGGTAACAGCATCCTTGACTGACTGTGTAACATAGCTGGTGTATGTACCTAAGTATACATAGCTTGAAGAACCGCTGAACTGATAAGGCTGAGTGAGCACGCCTGTGATAGTGTTTGGATAAAGAGGACTGTTGACTCTGTTCATGATTACTTCAACGACCTTAGCCTTGTCGTATTCATCTATCCAGTTGCAGCCTGCTTCGTGTGCTACGGCATTGCACAGGATAATATAATCACTGTCTGAGATTGGAAGAGTGCTTGTAGGTGTTGGAGCCGGAGCAGCAGGTGCTGTAGTTGTTGTAGTAACTGTTTCAACAGCAACAGTCTCAGTAACAGGAGCTGTCATCGGCTCATAGGTATTGTAATCATCTTCGCTGACGGGTTCGTTATAGCAGTAGAACTGATCAACGGCAGTGGTCGTAACGTCTACAACATAGACTACTTCTTCTGCTGTGGTTGTCTCGGTGTTTGCGGCTGCTGTGAAGACGGCAGCAGTAGCATGGTCGCTGTAATCAAAAGTAACTGTATCCGCAGTGGTTGTGGCTGCTGTTGAAGTAGCGGCAGCTGGTGCCGTATAATAAGCAATATTAGCAGTTGTGGTGACAGCAGCGGTGGTTGTATAAGCCTTGGTTGTGGTGGTAACGGGGGATTTGCTTGTAGTGGTAACGGCTGTGGTGCTGATAGAAGTTACTGCAGCTATGTTTGATAATTCTTCGTTTTTAACTTCGCAGATATTTTCAACATCCTTCTTTGGAGTGACAGAACTTACAACTGGTGATGTTGCATAAACACCAAAAAGTCCGCCGAATAATGTAGTGGTAACGCTTCCAAAGATAATTGCTGCAACTTTAGCTTTTCTCATCAACTCATCCTTTCCTCGAAAAGCATTTCGTTATTATTTTGCCCTGTTTCAGGGCTGAGGATATATTACCATATTTAGCTGAAAATAGCAATAGTTTTGAGAGAACTTCCATTTAACCACCAAAAAAACTTGTCGCATTAAGTGATAATTAGTGAAAATGCTACATATTAAATGAATAAAAAATGAATGAAATATTATGAAATATTATATAAATTACAATAAATATCAAGTAAAAATTACAGAATTATTACAACAGATACAAAACGATTAATTTACTATCTGTATATTTTATAACCAGCCTAAGCATAAAACACAAAAAATGATTTGTCAGATTGTTAACAGTGTCAGTTTTTCCAGTTCGACAGAATACGAATAGTACAAACTGCAATTATGACAAAAAAATCAAATCGTTACAATTTGTATCCTTTAAACCTGTCCAAAGCTCATTTTTCTTCGTCAAAATCAATAAAAGCTGCAAAAGCCTGTTTTTCGGGAAAAGTAAAAAATTAGCCTCAAACTATTGCAAAAAATATGAAAATGTGCTAAAATATAAAGGGTGTACTGCGGCTGAAAATAAAATGTTTTTTGCCTTGCAGCCAATTGATGCTATGAGGTAAACTCTTATGGAATATGAACGAGAATCTGACGTTGTTGAGTATAAGACAAAAGGCGGTGTTTCGCCCAGCGGCAAGCCAATGGTTTATATTACCGCCCACAGCTGTGATATGCCGCTTTACTTTAATACAGTATCAGAAATGATACTCAATTCCTTTGACTGTACGATCTGCTATAACAATGATCCGGAAGAACCATACAGGATCAAGGATATTGACGTTTTTTTGATGCAGTGCAGACTTGTTGTGATAATTGTTACATCTAAATTTACCGATGAGGACAGCTGTGCCTACAGAAAGATCTTCCAAATGGCAATGGATATGAAAAAGCCAGTCCTTCCCATTATGATGGAAAACGGCATAGAACAGCGTTTTAACGAAAAATGCGGAAATCTTCAGATTCTTGACCCGTTTTCTGCTGACGTTACTGCCCTGAGTTTTGAAAGTAAACTTAAAAAGTATCTGGATACGGTTTTGTATGACCAGAATACTGCAAAAAAAGTCAAACGAGCTTTCTCAGCTTATATTTTCGTCAGCTACCGCAAAAAGGACAGAGCTTATGCAAGAAAAATGATGAAGCTTATTCATAACTTTGATTTTTGCCGTGATATAGCTTTGTGGTATGATGAATTTCTTACTCCCGGCAAGGATTTTGAAAAATCTATACGCTCAGCTTTGAAAAAAAGTCAGGTCTTTGCACTTGCAATAACTCCAAACCTGGTTTGTGAACCAAATTATGTGCAGCAGATCGAATACCCTATGGCTGTAAACCTTTATAAAAAAGTGCTTCCGGTCGAAATGAAAAAAACAGACAGAAATGCTCTTAGTATCCAGTATCCGAATATCTCAGAACCCCTATCACCCGATAATAAAGTGCAGCTTGAAAAGGCTTTAAGGCAGTATCTTTCACTTTATATCCGAAAATCCGATGATTCCCCTGAACATATCTATCTCATCGGTCTTGCAAATCTTATGGGCATTGATATGGAAATAAATACTGAAAATGCTGTAAAAATGATATCTTCAGCTGCCGATCAGCTTTACAAACCTGCTGTTAAAAAGCTGGCTGAAATGTTTTCTTCGGGCGACGGCGTGAAGCCGGATTACATCAGAGCAGCAGATTATTATCAGCGGCTTGCCTGTATTACTGAGGACGAATTCAACACAAACGGTGAAGAATTATCTGCTGTGGAGTATCTCGATCAGCTTACATTAGCAGCAGAATTCATGTACAGAGCCGGAAAATATACCGATGCTATGGTGATATATGACAGGGTAAGAATGAAAAGCAAAAGGTTTATGCGTTTTTTTGAAAGCGGTCTTATCATTGTTATGTATATCAGATCACTGGTTCTGATCTCTGAGTATTATGATCTTTTTTCAAATCATATCAAGGCTGAGAAATATGCCCTTGAAGCTCTGGATAATGTGGAGCTTCTGAGCAGATATCCTTCTCTGGATAAGAGAAATATCACAATAGCAAAATTCAGGATATTTATTTCTCTTTCACATATCTCGGACAATCTGGGTAAAATTGAGAAGGCAATTGAATATAATAAATGTTTACTGGAGCTTGCTCATGAGCTTAAAGAAAAAAATATGGCTGACAGCTATGTTCTTTATGAGGAAACAGCAGCAAGATCAGCCCTGTCTTTGCTGTATGCCCGGCTCGGCAAAATGGAGGAAGCAGAAAATTATTCACCTGCCGGAAGCTTTGAAGCTTCTGTGGGCGATGAGTTTTCCAGCCTGGCTTTGAAGGCTAATTCCCACTATAACGCCGGAATGAGATTTATGGAAATGAGAGAGTTTAAAAAGGCTGAGGAGGAATTGTACAAGAGCCTGGAAATATATGAAAAGAACTATGATAACAGTTCTGCTGATACAATGCTTTACGCTTCCTGCGGAGCATATATCGCTCTTGCCAAGCTGTATTCCGATACTGGAGATCTGCAAAGAGCTATGGAACTGACAGATAAAGCTTATGCTATAGCTCTTAAGGAATCCTCTGAAAGAAAATTAAATATGTGGTACGGTGTTCTCGGAAAAACAATGTTTATTTACGGAGACATTTATTCAAAGAAGGGCGAGGAACTTAAAATGCTCCAATGCCTGCTGAGATGTATTGATATTCTTTCTCCTATTATCAACTCTACCGCTTCCCATAGTCTGAAGATAGATCTCCTGACAGCTTACGCAAATGCAATATTATTTTATTTACAGCAAAACGATTATGATAATGCAGAAAATCTCGCCTTAAAAGCAGATAAGCTTATTGATTCTGAAATGACTGATGACCAGGATCCTTTTGTCAAAAGACTGAGAATGAATGTATATAACAGCTTCGATATTATCTACGGAAATAAAAACGATATAGTCCGGAGAGAATATTACGCTGAAAAACGCAGAAAAATATATGGCGATGAACAAGAAGCGAATATTTCGTTTTCGGATTTTGTTATGATGACCAATCAGGCTATAATGCTGATGAATGAACAGCATCTTGATGATGCCCTGGAACACCTGAAAAATGCTGAGAATATGGTGAAAACCTCGCCGCATCTGTTCAGAAACGCAGAAGAGCTTATATCCGTCGCCCATATGTATTATTACATAGGTCTTGTTTATTTTAACAAAGATGATTACGGCAATTCAGAATCTTATTTTTATAAGAGTCTGGATTTTCTCAGCAGCGATCCCAGATTCAGGGAAATCTCCCAGAGACTGGAAATTTCAAGTCTCTGCCACGGATATATGTGTCAGATCTGTTTATTCCAGAAGAATATTATAAAAGCCAGAGATCATTATAATGAAGCCGGAAGGTTTCTTGAAGAAATGGAAAGAAAATATCCCGGAACTGATCAGATTCAGAGGGTCAGGGATTTTTTAAACAGCATAGGTAAAATGATAAGATAATAATAAGGAGAATGAAGGAAAATGAATGAATCAATTAACAAGGTTTACATAGCCGGACATCCTGAGGACTGTGAGCAGTACAAAGCCGTTCTGACTAATATGATCACTGGAAAATATGACTGTGAGACAGTATTTATCAGTGAAAAGCCGGAAGATGAAAATGAACTGTGGAACAGCATCAAATCTGCAAAGCTGACGGTATTTATTATATCCGAAAAAATGTTAAGCGGAACGACTTATGCAGGTTCAGTTCTTTTTATGAAGGTTTTAGACGAGGAGCTTCCGGTTATAACTATAGCTTTGTCAGAAGAAGTTGCCGAAGAAATACAGGACGAAGTGGAAGAAATAAGCTGTATAGTTTCTGAGCTTGACGATGAAGACAGCAAGGTTGCAGAAAAGTTGGCTGAGTATCTCAGCGGCTGTGAGAAGCAGAGTGAACCTTTGACTGTTGAGGAAGCTCCTGTACCGGCTGTGGAAGAAGCTGCTGTTGAGGAAGCTCCTGCACCGGTTGTTGAAGAAGCTGCTGTTGAAGATTCCCCTGCACCGGCTGTAGAAGAAGCTGTTGTTGAGGAAGCTCCTGCACCAGCTGCGG
>CAMNFW010000028.1 GCA_946537565.1 uncultured Ruminococcus sp.
GGTCTCAACTCCGATATCGCTGGTGATCATACACTCCTCCAGCTCTTCAAAAAGCTCCTCATCTATCTTGGTGAAAGAATTGAATATTCTCTGTAATTTACCGAGAAAGCTGTCCTTGGTCTTTTTTAGTCCGGCAGCTATTTTTGAAAATATACTCATACTATCCTCCTGTTTCTTTTAGGACTTTATCACTGCACATCAGCAATGTCTTCCTGAAAATCAACCTGCTCCATTTTTAGCAGCTTGGATATACCGTCCTCCTGCATGGTAACTCCGTAGAGTACGTTTGCCTCTTCCATTGCACTTCGCCTATGGGTGACAAGCACAAACTGGGTTGTATCTGTGAATTTTTTCAGATACTGTGCATACTTCCTGACGTTGACCTCATCAAGAGCTGCGTCTATCTCGTCAAGTATGCAGAAGGGTGCCGGTCTGAGACGAAGTATTGCAAAATATATCGCTATCGCCACAAATGCCTGCTCACCTCCGGAGAGGGATATCAGATTCTTTATTACCTTGCCCGGCGGTGCTACATGGATCTCTATGCCGGATTCCAGCACATTTTCCGGATCAGTGAGCTTAAGCTCCGCCTTTCCGCCTCCGAACAGCTCTACAAATATGCTCTTGAAATTGGAATTTATTATCTCAAAGCTCTCCGCAAATATCCTGCACATCTCTTCGGTCAGTCCTGCGATCATATTCTCCAGCTCTGATTTGGATTTCTGCACATCTGCTACCTGCGCTGACATAAACTCATAACGCTCTGATACTTCTTTATACTCTTCTATTGCGTCAACATTTACACTGCCCAGCGCTCTTATCTTATTGCGGACATCTGTAAGCTCCTTCTGTGCAGCATTGAGATCGTCAATTTTTTCAGCCATCGCAGCTGCCTCTGATCTGGTAAGCTCATAAGATTCCATAAGCTGCTTTATGATATAGTCAGTGTCACGGACTACGCTGTCACGGCGCTCTTCCAGTCTTGTAGCTTCGCCTGACAGCTTTTCCTTAGCTTCATTCAGCTGCTTAAGACCATTCTGTATCTCCTTGACAAGTCTATTCTGCTCGCTGTGCATATCCTGATACCGCTTGATCTGCTCAAGATAAGCAGATGTATTGCTCTGCATACTCTCAAGCTCTTTTTTAAGCCTTTCGATATCCTGCTGCTTCTGGCGGATTATCATGTTCTGCCTGGATATTTCATCCTCAAAACGTACACTGCCGCTTTTCAGCTGCTCCAGTTCTTCATCAATTCGTTTTATCTCCAGCTCCTGAGCCTCGATATCCTTTTTACACTCCGTATCCTTTATTCTTAGCTGGGAAAGCTTCTCCGAAAGCTCTGCCCTTTGCAGACGAAGCTTCTCTCGGCTGTCCTGACTGCTGGAAAGATTTTCTTCTGCTGCATTGATCTTAATTTCCAGTTCTTTCAGCTGGACTTCAGAATCAGAGATAGTTTTCTCAGCTTCCTTTATCTTATCGTTTGCATCATTTTCAAGCTTTGCCGTATTGTCAGTCTGACCGCTGAGCTGCTCTATAAGAGATGCAAGACTTGCCAGCTCCGCATTTATTCTCACCTGATCTGAGACCTGTTCGTTAAGCTGTGAACGTACTGCCTCCATGTCAAAACGCAGCTTCTCAGACTCTGCACGCAGTTTCTCAGCCTTTCCGCTCAATTCATCCCGCTTTGCAGTAAGCGCTGTCATTTCTGAATCCAGCTTATCTATCTCGTTCTTTCTTGTGATAACTCCCCCGGACTTCATTGCTGAACCTCCGGTAAATGAACCGCCGGCATTTATCACCTGTCCGTCAAGAGTAACTATCCTGAATTTATAGCCATATTTTTTTGCTATGTTCGCAGCACAATCTATATCCTCTGCAATAACTATTCGTCCCAGCAATGATGCGATTATTCCCTTGAATCTTTCGTCATAACCAACTATACGGTCTGCTGTGGAAACATATCCCTCACAGTTTTCAAGTCCGCTGACATTGAGACCGCTGCCGTGAACCGAGGTTATGGGCAGAAAAGTTGCTCTTCCGCCGTGCTGCTCTTTCAGAAAACGAATACAGCGCTTTGCAATATCTTCATTCTCAACGATAATATTCTGCATTGCTCCGCCGAGAGCTGTCTCAACTGCAACCGCATACTGCGGCTCTACACTGATATTCTGAGCAACTGTTCCAAGAACTCCGCTGAGCCTTCCCTGCTTTCCTGCCTTTAGAACCTGCTTTACACTTCCTGCAAAGCCTTCCATATTGTTCTCAAGATCATTGAGAATCCGCCTTCTCTGCTGCTTCTCCTTAAGATCATAAAGTGTTTTTTCAAGGTCAGTTTTCAGCTGTTCAAAGCTCTGTTTTCTGGAGCTGTAAAGTCTTTCGATACCGCTGAGTTTGTTTTTCAGCTCCTCCTGTCTGGCAGAATTTTTCTCAGCCTCATGTTCAGTTTCCTGCTTTTTTTTCTGATACTCCGTGATAGAATTTTCAACGCTGCTGCTGTTTTCTTTCAGCTCCTTAAGCCGAGTCTGCTCCTCCTCGATTGACTTTCTTGCAGATTCGGCTGCAAATTTAAGCTCACTCTGACGAATGTACAGACTGTTTATCTCGCTGCCAGCCTTATCTACGCTGTCACCAAGCTGTGAGCTTTCCTGCTCTGCCTCTGCAAAGCTTCTGCCCACCTCATTTATCTCTGTCTCGATATCTTCCAGCTGACTTTTCAGCTCGTCAAGCTTCTTAAGCGACTGACGTTTTTTTGAAGTAAGATCAAGCTTCTGATCCGAGGATTCCTCTATGCTTCTCTTTGCAGCTTTGACAGCCTCCTGACAGTGTCTTATATCATTTTCAAAAACTGCCAGATCTGATTTTTTTTCAGATGAAGTCTGTTCTTCTTCCAGCATCTTTTTTCTCAGCTCATCTGATTTTATTGTACATTCCTGCATTTTCCGGAAGCCGTCCTGGAGCTTCTCTTCCTGAGCCTGGATATCGTTTTCAAGATTTTCATATTCTCCGCTGGTGAGAAGTATCTTCTCATTCAGCTGCTCCAGCTTTGCCTTCAGCTCATCAAGCCTTGTTACCCATACAGATATTTCCAGCTTTTTGCGCTGTTCTGCCAGCTTTATGAACTTTTCAGCTTTCTCTGACTGCTTTCTCAGAGGTTCAACTCTTCCCTCCAGCTCGGAGATTATATCCGAAAGTCTCAGCAGATTCTCCTGGGCTGCCGTCAGCTTGCGCTCAGCTTCGATCTTCTTGTAGCGGAACTTTGATATACCGGCAGCCTCTTCAAAAATATCTCTTCTTTCACTGCTCTTGGCACCAACTATCTCTGCAATACGACCCTGTCCAATTATAGAATAACCGTCTCTGCCAAGACCTGTGTCCATGAACAGCTCATTTATATCCTTTAGACGGCATGATCTGCCGTTGATCATATATTCACTCTCACCGCTGCGGTAGAGCTTTCTTGTGACAGCGACCTCTTCTCCCATATCCGGAAGAGTGCCGTCGGAATTGTCTATATTCAGCGTTACAGCTGCAAAGCCCATTGGTTTTCTCGCAACAGTACCGGAAAAAATAACGTCCTCCATTTTATTGCCTCTGAGAGTCTTTGTGGACTGCTCGCCCAGGACCCAGCGCACTGAATCGCCGATATTACTTTTTCCGCTGCCGTTGGGACCTACAACTGCTGTCAGTCCCTTGTCAAAGGTCAGGCTTATTTTGTCCGGAAAGGACTTAAAGCCCTGTATTTCCAATGATTTAAGGTACACTATCTCACCGCCTTGATATAAGTTTTATTCTCTCTTTCTGAGTTTTGTCAGCAATAATTTTCAGCTCAGTGCCAAGCCTTTTCAGCTCCTCCGCATTGCAGCGCTTCTGTCCCAATGCCTTGCTGAGATTTCTCTCAGGCACAGATACCTCCAGATAACTATGTCCCCTTGCAAGAGTTTTCAGCTCCCGGAGATATATCCTTCCCTCACACAATTCACGAAAGGCAGGGTGATAAAATCCACCCAGAAGCTCACCTTCTACAAACTCACTGGCATGAAGTCCGACTTTTATCAGCTTTATGCCGTTATGCTCTGCCCTTTCCATTATCTGCGAACAAAGCTCAACTCCCTCGTCAAAGCTGTACGGTACATATTCTCCGCTTTTGAAAAGCTCTCCCAGCCTGGTTCCGTTGAGTATGACGACAGGATAGATCCGCATTGTGTCCGGATACAGCTTTCTCAGCCGCTCAAATGTCTCAGCATCCTTTTCCGGTGTGCTTCTGTACAGACCTGTCATCATTTGCAGTCCAAGCTCAAAGCCGTATTTTTTTATGAGCCTTGAGGCATTCACAACGTCCTGAGATGAATGACCTCTCTCATTGGCTTCAAGCACCTCTTCATCCATCGACTGTGCCCCAAGCTCGATCGCTGTGACACCGCTGCTTTTAAGAAGCGATAATACCTCATCATCTATATAGTCCGGACGGGTCGAAATGCGTATTCCTCGGAATTTTCCTTTACCAATAAAATCCTGTGCCGCTTCAAGAAGCTCAGCCATATAGCTTCGTGGGATTGCCGTAAAACTGCCGCCGAAAAATGCTATCTCTGCGTTTTCAGGCTCATTTATCTGATCAAGCGCCCGGGTGCATATCCGCCTGACATCATCTGCATGAGGGATATTTCCCTCGCCGCTGATAGTTCTCTGGTCACAGAAGCTGCACTGATGCGGACAGCCTGCGTGAGGTACAAATATTGATATATTACTGTGTTTCATAACCCATAAGCTCCAGGGCTTCCTTTGCAGCCAGCTGCTCGGCTTCCTTCTTGCTTCTGCCCTTGCCTTTGCCAATGACCTGTGAATTCAGGCAGACCTCAACAACAAATCTTTTGTTATGATCCGGACCTTCCTCTCCTATGAGAACATATTCGACCTTTTCCTCCGGATTCTTCTGGACTACTTCCTGAAGCACCGTCTTGAAATCGCTCAACACTATCTTTTTATGTTCAATATCATCCGGAATGAAATTAAGGATATGCTTTCTTGCAGCCTCCATTCCTCCGTCAAGATATATCGCTGCAATTACCGCTTCAAAGGCATCGGCAAGTATTGAAGGTCTTTCTCTTCCGCCGGTGTTTTCCTCGCCTTTTCCAAGCATGATATAGCTTCCCAGATCTATGCGCCGGGCAAATATATGAAGAGATTTTTCACATACCAGTGATGCTCTGAGCTTTGTTAGCTCGCCCTCAGCTACGCTTTTCATATGCTTGAACAGATACTCCGATACAACTATCGAAAGCACACTGTCTCCCAGAAATTCCAATCTCTCATTGCTGCCTGAGGGATGCTTCCGCTCGTTTGCAAAGGACGAGTGTGAGAGTGCCTGATACAGCAGCTTAGGTTCTTTGAATGTATACCCTATGATATTCTGAAATTTTTCTAAATTCTCAATATTATCCATCATTATTTTTACTCCCTGATTACTCTGAGTATTATCCTGCTGACCGCCTGACAGAATTTCAATATTTCAGCTTTTTAGTCCCTGAACATAGCTCTCGATAGCTTCTGTGACCTTTCCGTCAGCACATTTGGCTGCCTGTCTCACAGCATTGAAAAATGCTGTTGCATCTGAACTACCGTGAGCTTTTATTACCGGTCTTTTAACTCCAAGAAGCGCCGAACCGCCAACTTCCTTATAATCCATCTGCTTTCTGAACTGTTTTATTTTTCTCACTGAGAAAAGTGCGCCGACAGCTCCGATTCCTGAGAATATCCATTTCAGCTTTCTTGAGAAGAATGAACCCATTCCTTCGTACAGCTTCAGCACTACATTTCCGGTGAAGCCGTCGGTGACTATCACCTGACATTCTCCCTTAGGAAGATCTCTTGCCTCGATATTTCCAATAAAATTCAGTCCTGATGACTTCAGCAGCTGATGAGCTTCCAGCTCCAGGTCCCTGCCTTTTGTCTCCTCAGCACCAATATTCAGCAGTCCGACCTTAGGCTTTTCAATACCCAGAACTTTTTCCATATATGCACTGCCCATGACCGCAAACTGTACCAGCATTTCCGGTCTGCACTCGGTATTAGCTCCGGCATCAAGCAGCACAAAACTGCCCTTATCTGCCGGCAGGACCGGTGAAGGGGCGATTCTTTTGATACCTTTGATACGCTTGACGATGAAAGTCGATCCCATTACCAGCGCTCCCGTACTTCCGGCGGATACAAACGCATCTCCCTTTCCTTCTGCAAGAAGCCGCAGTCCCACTGCCATTGAAGTGCTGCTGCCTGATCTTATTATCTCCTTCGGCTCATCATGTATATCAAAGACATCAGTGGTATGTTCTATCTTCATACCCTTAAGGCTGATACCATTGTCAGCCCCGCATTTTTTTATTGTATCCTTATTTCCTGTGAGTATTATTTCAACTCCCAGCTCAGAAACTGCTCTCTCACAGCCTTTGAGTACCTCCAGAGGAGCGTTGTCCCCTCCAAAAGCATCAACTATTATTACTGCCATATCCGATCCTTTCATAAGAGGTTGTTTTTTTATGACTGAGCTTGCTTTATCCCGGCTCTGTCAAGCTCACCTCTGAGTGAAGAAACCGCACGTTCTGCATATGCGCCGTATTTTTCTTTCTTGTCCCTTATCCTTACTCCCAGCTCCGGAAGTATTCCCATATTCGCTCCCATTGGCTGAAATTTTCCGTCATTGTAAGGATCGCTGATATAAGCTGAAAGCGCCCCCAGCATTGTATCCTTCGGAAGCTTTAACGGTTCAAGTCCCAGCAGCTTCCTTGCTGCTGCCATACCTGCTATTATACCGCTGGCTGCCGATTCCATATAACCTTCAACACCTGTGATCTGTCCTGCAAAATATATCTCCGGTCTCTCACGCATTGAAAAATCACTGTTCAGAAGAACCGGACTGTTAATGAAGGTGTTTCTGTGCATTACTCCATATCTCATGAATACAGCATTTTCCAGTCCGGGTATCATTGAGAATACCCTCTTCTGTTCGCCAAACTTAAGATTTGTCTGGAATCCAACCAGATTAAACATTGTTCCCTCACGGTTTTCCCGTCTGAGCTGAACAACTGCATAGGGTCTTTTCCCGGTTTTCGGGTCGTTTATACCAACAGGCTTCATGGGTCCGAAACGCATGGTATCAATACCTCTTGATGCCAGCACCTCGATCGGCATACACCCTTCATATACACTGAACGGATGAGTCTCAAAATCCTTAAGCTGAACTCTCTCTGCACCTATAAGTGCCTCATAAAAAGCTGTATACTCTTCTTTATTCATGGGACAGTTTATATAATCAGCCTCGCCTCTGTCATATCTTGAAGCAAAGAAAACCTTTTCGGTGTCAAGGCTGTCATATGAAACTATCGGTGCAGCCGCATCATAAAAACTCAGTCCGTCGCCGCAAAGAGCTTTTATACTCTCTGCCATAGGCTCCGAGGTAAGCGGTCCCGTAGCAATAATAGTAACGCCCTCCGGAATATCCCTTACCTCGCCTGGAATCACAGTTATATGCTCATTTCCATTTATCGCAGCCGTAACACTGTCCGAGAATTTCTCACGGTCAACCGCTAATGCTCCTCCGGCTTCAACTGAATTTGCCTTTGCACATGGAACTGTCAACGAACCAAGCATCTCCATTTCTGCCTTAAGAAGTCCTGCTGCTGATTCTATTCTTGCAGCCTTCAATGAATTTGAACAAACCAGCTCCGCAAAGCCGCTGTACTTGTGAGCTGGAGTATATTTCTCCGGCTTCATCTCATACAGCTTCACATCTATACCATATCCTGCAAGACACCACGCTGCTTCACAGCCTGCAAGTCCTGCTCCGATGACATTAACGGTCATGTTCATTTTTTCAGCTCTCTTTCATAGCCGCAGCCTTCGCTTTCACATATCAGCTTTCCGGACTTGCCTCCCTTGTTGAAAAGCGTCTTTCCGCAGACAGGACAACTCTCAGCTGTCGGCACATTCCATGTCATAAAGCTGCATTCAGGATATCCCTCGCAGCCGTAAAAGCTTCTGCCCTTCTTTGATTTTTTCAGCAGCATTTTCTTGCCGCATCTCGGACAGCTGCCCTCAGTTTCAGTGACGATCTTCTTTGTATTTGAACACTCCGGAAAGCCGGGACAAGCCAGGAATTTACCGTATCTGCCATACTTTATGACCATATTCTTTCCGCAAAGCTCGCAGACCACATCAGTTTCCTCGTCCGGAACTTTAACTCTCTTGCCCTCCATAGCTGTCTCAGCCTTTGTAAGGGTAGCGGCAAAATCATCATAAAACTCATGCAGAGTGCTGACCCAGTTTTTTGTGCCGTTTTCCACTGCGTCCAGGTCATTTTCCATATCGGCAGTGAATTTGGCATCAACTATCTTTTTGAAATGCTCCTTCATCAGCTCTGTTATTACCTCACCTAAACTGGTGGGCTTAAGCTGTTTTCCCTCATGCTCAACATACTGACGGGCAGTAATAGTTGTGATCGTCGGCGCATAAGTACTTGGTCTGCCAATACCGTTTTCTTCAAGAGCCTTTATCAGTGAAGCCTCTGTATATCTCGGCGGCGGCTGGGTAAAATGCTGATTTCCGGTGATAGATCTCAGCTTAAGGATATCATCCTTTTTCAGCTCCGGCAGCATTTTTTTGTTTTCCTTTTCACCGTCAGTCGCTTCTACATAAAGCTTCATGAATCCGTCAAATTTCACGGAATATCCCGAAGCTCTGAAAGTACAGCCATTGGCTTCTATATCAGCTGAAACAGTATCCAGCAGTGCATTTGCCATCTGGCTGGCGATAAATCTCTCCCAGATAAGCTTATAAAGCTTGAACTGATCCGGTGTAAGGCTGGACTTTACTCTGTCAGGCGTTAGCTCAGGAGTTGAAGGACGTATCGCCTCATGAGCATCCTGGGCATTGCTTTTCGACTTGAAAGTCCTGGGTTTTTCAGGAAGATATTCCTGACCGTAAACTGTTCCGATGTAGCTGGCAGCAGCTGCTTTTGCCTCATCGGATATTCTCAGGCTGTCGGTTCTCATATATGTGATAAGACCTACAGCTCCCACGCCCTGAACGTCAACACCTTCATAAAGCTCCTGTGCAGCTTTCATTGTACGCTTTGCACTGAAGCTCAGCTTTCTGGAAGCCTCCTGCTGCATTGTAGAGGTTATGAAAGGCGGAGCAGGCTGTTTTTTTGTGACTCTCTTTTTCACTGAGGTCACGATATATTCCGCACCTTCAAGCCTTTTAAGCAGTCCGTCTGCCTCAGCCTGATTCGGTATCTCCAGCTTATTTCCGTCCACAGCCACAAGTGATGCATCAAATATTTTTCTCGAACCTGGTGCCGAGAACTTCGCATCTATCGACCAGTACTCCTTCGGCACAAAGCTTCTTATCTCGTTTTCACGGTCAACCACAAGCCGTACTGCAACTGTCTGCACTCTTCCGGCTGAAAGTCCCCTTTTGACTTTTTTCCAGAGAAACGGACTGAGCTTATATCCAACCAGTCTGTCAAGTATTCTTCTTGCCTGCTGTGCATTGACCAGGTCGATATCTATTTTATGGGGGTGACTCATACCATTCTGTACACCGGTCTTGGTTATCTCATTGAAGGCAACTCTGTTGTTGTCGTTCATATCCAGCTTGAGCATCTGGGCGATATGCCAGGATATAGCCTCTCCTTCACGGTCAGGGTCGGTAGCAAGATATATTTTATCTGACTTTTTTGCCCTCTTTTTTAGATCCTTTATTACATCTTCCTTGCCCTTCATATCAGTATACTGAGGCTGAAAATCATGCTCCGTATCAACGCCCAGCTTTGATTTCGGAAGGTCACGGATATGTCCCATAGAAGCGACTACCTCATAGCCTGCACCAAGATACTTCTGTATAGTTTTGGCTTTAGCCGGTGACTCTACTATTACTAAATCTGACATTTACTGTAATCCCCTTATCACTTTATTCTGTACATTTTTCCTGGCAGAGAGGTGATAGATCCCATGATCTCCAGCTCTGTCAGCTCCATCATCAGCGTGACCGCATCAGTGCCCACAGCCTCCGCCAGCAGATCTGCATGAAGTTCGCCTTTGCTGAGACTGTTAATGATCTTCTGCTGTATATCTGTAAGTCCGGAATAGTCTTTGTTAGTCTCAGCAGCTTTCTCAGCATCATCATTCACAATTACAGCCGGCTCCTCATGAGCTGCTTCGGCAGCAGGTTCTGTCTCTTCATCTGAGGCTAACTCCGTCTGATCAGGTTCTGATATATCATCAATTACCTCATCTGTTTCATTTTCGATATCTGTTTCATATCCACTGTCATATTCATCTTCCGAAACACACTGAACAATAGGGTCTGTCTTCAATGACCTTATTAGCTCGCTTATACTGTATATCGGCTCTGCACCTTCACTGAGCATCATGATATTTCCTGCATATGCCGGACTGAGGATATTTGCCGGCGGAAGACAATATACACTTCTGCCCTCTTCAATTCCAATGTTGGCTGTTACAAGAGAACCGCTCTTCTCAGATGCTTCTATTATTATAATACCGTGAGAAAGTCCTGCAAGTATCCTGTTCCTTATCGGGAAATATCCGGGTTTCGGGGATGTTCCCGGCGGAAATTCTGATATAAAAACTCCTCCGCTGTTCAGCACTGCATCACGATACTTCTCATTCTCCCTGGGATAGTTGTAATCGATTCCGCAGCCAAGTATACAAGCTGTGGGAGAATTCTGCGATACTGCCGCAAGATGAGCGGTAATATCTGTTCCAACAGCAAATCCGCTGACTATTAATATTCCCGCAGATACAAGCTCACGGCAGATCTTGTCACACACAAAAAGTCCATATTCAGAAGTTTTTCTCGCTCCAACTACCGCTGCTGCGACTCTTCCCCTGAAACAGCCGATATTTCCCTTGTAATACAGCACTGCCGGCGGACAGCTCAAAAGCTTAAGCATTGCCGGATATTCCGGACTTTCATAGCATATTATACCTATACCCTTTTTGCGGTACTCGCTGATAAGCTTGTCACAATAAGAAAGATCATCAGTTGCAAGCCTTTTCTGCTCTGCACTTGAAAGATGCAAGCGTTCAGAGCCAGCAGTAAGAGCCCTGTATGCGTTTTCAGCTGAGGAATAATAATTCACAAATCCCCATATCTTCCTGCTGTTTCCGGCAAATACAAGCGAAAGCCAGAGCCAGTATCTTAGCTTGTTCATATATATACCGCCCTTCTGATAGTTATGCCAATGTATATACTAATATATGGAGCAGTCACTTTTTAAGCTCCCACATGATAATTCCTGCTGCCATTGCTGCATTCAGTGAGTTTATAGTGCCATTCATCGGTATGGTTATCCTTCTGTCACATCTCTGAGATATTTCCTTTGGAAGACCGCTGCCCTCATTGCCGATAAATACAGCCTGACAGCCGGTGAATCCACAGCTATTGATACTCTCAGCATTCTTGTCGATCACCGAAGCCGCAGTTTCTGCACCTCCGTTTTTCAGAAGTGCAAAGAGCCTTTCAGTGTCATTTTCTATCATTATCCTTGTGCGGAAAACCGAGCCCATCGTTGAACGTATGACCTTCGGATTGTAAAGATCACAGCTTCCGGAGAGTATCAGACCGTCAATGCCAAGCGCATCGGCTGTTCTTATTATCATGCCCATATTTCCTGGGTCCTGCAAGCCGTAAAGCACGATATATCTGCCGTTTTCCGTGAACTGTATCTGTCTGCGGACTGGTATCCGGCAAATGGCAAATATACCCTGTGTAGTTCCTGTGGAAGAGATCCTGCTTCCAAGTTCATTTGAAATAACAAATATCTTTGCATTCCTCAAATCAGCCTGTAAAAGAAGCTCCTCCGCTTTTTCCCTTGCTGAAACAGTGACCAGCAGATGAGTTATACCGCTGTCCTCCTTTAATGCGTCCTCAGCTATACGCATTCCCTCCAACACGAATAAGCCGTACTCAGACCTTTCTTTTTTCGAGGAAGAAAGCTTCTGATACAGCTTGATCACGGGATTATCCTTTGATGTTATAATATTTTCCAAAAGTATCTGCACCTCCGCAAGTAGTAGAGATAACCCAGAGGTTAGAATATCAAAATGCAGGAGACTGCGCCTGGATCCCGCTTTTTAAAGATAAGGCACATCTCCTGCAAAAAACACGCCCTTTATAATATCAAGAGCGTGTTGAAATTCTGATCAAAGAGCAGCCTTTGCCTTGTCAGCAATAGCTGTGAATCCAGCTGCATCGTTGATAGCGATCTCGGAGAGCATCTTTCTGTTGAGTGTGATGCCAGCCTTCTTGCAGCCGTTCATAAATGTGGAGTAATTCATACCGTTGAGCTTTGCAGCAGCGGAAATTCTTGTGATCCAGAGCTGTCTGAACTGTCTCTTTCTCTGCTTTCTTCCGATATAAGCATAGTTGCCGGACTTCATTACAGCCTGCTTAGCCATTTTGAAGTGCTTGCTCTTTGCACCAAAGTAGCCCTTAGCCAGCTTTAAAGTCTTATTTCTTCTCTTACGAGTCATCATCGCACCTTTAATACGTGCCATAGTCTTTTACCTCCAGAATATTATTATTTTCAAAAAATCGGTTTCTCTGATATGATATATCCCAATGATCAGAGATATGGAACGAGCTTCTTGATAGTAGGAGCATTTGCGCTGCCTGCAAGACCTGCATTTCGTGCGATTCTCTTGCGCTTAGTGTCCTTCTGAGTAAGTCTGTGTCTCTTATTGGTGTGCTGATACTTTACCTTGCCAGTACCTGTAACCTTAAAGCGCTTCTTTGCACCTGAGTGTGTTTTAACCTTGACCTTTGCCATTTTATGATCCTCCTTAATCTTAAGAACAGCCTGGTTCTTACTTATTAGCTTTGGGGTTCACGAACATTACAATGCTGCGGCCCTCCATTTTAGCTGGCTTATCCACTGCGCCGAACTCTGAAACTGCTTCCTTGAAACGAACCAGCAGCTCATCACCCAGCTCAGGGTGAGCAATTGCTCTTTTACGGAATCTGACAGAGACCTTGAGCTTATCGCCGCCCTTCAGGAACCCTATAGCCTGATTCACCTTTGTGTCAAAGTCGTGGGTATCAATATTTGAGAACATTCTTATCTCCTTGATAGAGACGACCTTTTGATTCTTTTTCGCTTCCTTTTCACGCTTTGCCTGCTCAAAGCAATACTTTCCGTAGTCGAGAATCCTGCATACGGGCGGTGTTGCATTGGGAGCGATCTTGACCAGGTCGAGATCCTGTTCAAAGGCTAATTTCTGAGCTTCTTTTGCTGACATTACGCCGAGCTTTGTTCCGTCAGCGCCGATCAAGAGAACTTCCTTGTCTCTTATCTCTTCGTTGATCTGCAGTTCCTGTTTGCTAATTTTCAAGCACCTCCAGCTAAATATTAAAACAAAAATGAGTGCAGATATCTCCGCACTCAACAATACACACTTTTGCCCTTTCGGGAAACTGTAATATTGACCGTTTAAGCTTTGCCTGACGGTGAGAACGGGACAGTTCTGCTTTGTTTACTATGATATTATACTCCATTTCCCTGAGATTGTCAAGAGGAGTATTGATTTTCGTTAAATGCAACAAATTATCCCTGTCTTTTTGTCAGTTTTTTTAATTCTTCCCACAAAGCAAATTTCACCCGGTATTTCTCCGGCTTATTGAGTATATCCATTTCCTCCGATGTAAAATACTCTTCAGCATCCTTATCGCTGGCTGCCGGTACACACAGCGGCGGATACATAACACACCACCAGTTATGTCCCTGTCCTGAGCCTATAACTATTCTCAATGCCCTGTAATTTCCTGCCGGCATCGTTATACTTCCATAAGACCGCTGATCAAAATACATATCCGTCAGCTGTGCAGTTACCGGTTTATTGCAGCCGCTGCTGCGGAGAGTTTTTTCAGCCAGCTCAATTATATCAGCCAGCTTTTCCTTTGCCTTTTCCTCAGCATCTTCAAGACTTTCCGCATCATCAAATATCCCGCTTTTCAGCAATGCGTCACGCACCTTAAGTTTAAGCTGCTGATCCTCCTCACTGTCTGAATCTGCAAGGATATGAAGCCTAAGCACGCTTTCACGAATATGCTCCAGACGTTTTCCCTCGTTTAAAATTGATCTTAAACCGCTTAAAAGCAAGGTTAGTATAAGGGCTGCTGCAAGTATCTTTAATGTAAATTTTTTCATTATCATCACCTCAATAGTAATGATCGCCAATTTTTTTCAT
>CAMNFW010000029.1 GCA_946537565.1 uncultured Ruminococcus sp.
ATGATCCCGTCAAAACCCAAGATGTTGCTGAATAGTATTGATATTATATTCATTTCCTATCCCTCCTGCTATACAACATAATACCACATAATCTCACAAATTGCAACCCTTTTGCTCTAAGATGAAAAAAAGAACGCCGAAAAATCAGCGTTCTTATCAATAAATATTAATTCATTAGGATTCCGGCTCTGAGCCTTTACCTTCTGCTTACCATACTTTATAGCCTTCAGCAGCGATCTTGAATGAAGTTCCGGGAACAAAGAGATCCTTTTCAGTGATGTTCTGTCCATTCTCCTTAGCCTTATTCAGCACGTTTCCAAGTTCACGGAAAGCAATACTGCTGCGGACGATCTTATGAACATCCTCCTTCGGCGGCTTTGTGGAAAGATAATCCTGAATAGTCTGCTGGATATAGAAATAGGAACGAAGCTGAGTTTTTCTGAACTCTATTCTCTCCTCGTCATTGAGCAGGAACAGACTGTCGCCTTCCTGATAACCCAGAAGCAGTTTTGCGAATATCTCCGGTACAAAAATTCTGATCTCAGCTGCAAGACTCTTATCGCCGGTAATTTCGTCCAGCTTTTTAGCTGCTGCCTCATACTCCTCCTTGGAGTTTATCTTTGGAAGCGCATCAATGAAATACTTTGCACCGTCTACAACTGTCTGCTTTGTGAACGGACACTGGTCTTCCTCACGCTGTACAAAAATTGCATACTGCTTCTCACAGATAAATGCTGACGGCTCATCAGCCCATGCCTTGTCCATATACTCTTTGAAGTGCTTTCTAAGCTCTGTGCAGACTGAACCGTTAAGGCGGATATCAACAATATCTTTTACCTGCTCTTCACCGTTCTCATTCTTACTCTTGATCCTTGCAAGATATATTCTGAGCCAGTAATACTTTTTTGAACCAAGATATTTTGGTAGCTCAGCTCCTATGCAGTCTACCAGTCTTCGGGCATTCTGGTTTTTGATGTCTATCCTTACCACTGACTGACAATACATATCAAAGTCATAGTGCTGCATAAGATAATTTACAGGTATATGGATCGGATTCTTCTTCTCCATAGACTGTGAAAGAGGGTGCCATACTCCTGCACAGAAAATGTCAACTGCCATTTTTGCAGCGTCCTCATCGTTCTTTCCCTGAGCATCTACAGGGTCAATGAGAGGCTCATCAAAATCGTCATTGTTTACAACGAATATAGCTGTGAGCAGATTTACCTCGCCCTTTTTTTCGTTTCTTACGATCTTGACATCAATCGTATATCCTCTTGGCATGATCACGCAGTTATCATAGAAAGTACCGCCCAGCCTTGCATTGAGAGTGTTGAGTATCATGAGCTGAACTCCAGAAGCCTCGGCATTCTCCTGCTTCGGAGCTTCCTGCTCATTGAGATTTTTGTTCTCCTTGTTTTCCTTCTGATCCTTTTTCTTTTTTCCAAATAAAGCCACTTGTATCGATCTCCTTAATTAAAATTTTATTGAATATTGTAGCTCAGGCTTTGAACTGAGCAGCTGCCCAGCCTTCCTTGACATTTACGCCGTCTCTTGTGAAGCCGGCATCTTCCAGAGCTGAAAGGACTTCCTCCATGCGCTCCTCGATTATTCCGGATACTATCAGAACACCGCCGTTCCTGATGGTTCTTCTGAAAAAATCCTTCATTGCGATAAGCACATCTGCAACGATATTTGCCGTTATAACGTCATATCCGCTGCCTATCCTTTCCTCCAATGCCCGGTCTGCGAGAACATTTCCGAAGTAAGCGGTATATTTCTCTGCCGGGATATTATTTTTTTCGGCATTCTCTCTGGCGGTGGCAGCAGCATTTTCCTCAATATCCACAGCCACAGCACTTTCTGCTCCCAGCAGCATTGCCGCTATAGAAAGTATACCGCTTCCGCAGCCCATGTCCAGCAGCCTGTCGCCTTTTTTCAGGCATTTTTCCAGCAGCTCAAGACACAGCCTTGTGGTATGATGCTGACCGGTACCGAAGCTTGAAGCCGGGTCAATCTCAAGTATAACTCTGTCACCGCCGCCGTCATAGCTTTCCCAGCTCGGCTTTATCACCAGCTTTTCACCCACAGGAAGGGGTTTGAAATACTGCTTCCAGTTATTTGCCCAGTCCTCCTCACGGATACTTGAAAGCTCAGCTTCCAGCCTGCCGTAAGCATTTTCGGTATCAGCAGCTTTCATTTCAGCCAGCACTGATCTTATGGAAGAGAGCATATCCCTTCCCTGTTCATTGCCCGGAAGATATACCGTTACGCAGGTCTCACAGCTTGAAAGTCCCATAAGATCCTCGTCAATATAATCCCACTGACCGTTTTTGTTCTCCAGAAACTCATTGAAATCCTCAGCGTCCTTGATAGCGAAGCCCTTGACACCAATATCCATGAGCTTAGAGCAGACCAGGTCTATGCCCTGGGTCGATGTGTAGATATTTACCTCTGTCCATTCCATTGAGAATGCTCCTTCCGGATCTCCTCAGCCGGAGATGTTTATACACACTCCCGGCTGCGGCTCCGTTATAATTTAGTTAAGTATTTTATTCAGCATTTCAACAACATCACTGCTGTTTACTATGCCGTCGCCGTTGATATCAGCAGCATCAAGCTCACACTGTCTGAGAGTTGATATTCCGCTGACCAGCTTGCTTTTTGCTTCAAGATAATCATTCAGCATATACAGGTCATATTTGTCGATATTTCCGTCATTATTGATATCGCCCTTGATATGCTGGACGCTTGCTCCGGCATCTGTGAGCTGTGAAAGCTCTACCCAGCCGCTAAGATCATCTGAAGAGATCTTTCCGTATCCGTCCTCCTCAGCTTCTATCTGAACCACGCTGTCTTTGCTGAGAACAGCCACTACGCTGCCGGTATTTGCCTTCTCAGAGAAAACATCAAGCTTTTCTTCGCCTGTATAGTAATACTCCTGAACATTCTTCACAACAGTCACTGTGAAGCTTGTTACAACAGTTGCATATCCTGTGTCAGCGGAAAGGGTGATCGAATAAGTTCCGGGTGTATTCGGATCATATAATGAAGTATTGACAGCATAGCTCTGGGGAGCATTTGCGCCGCCGGACATATACTCCGGCTGAAGCTGTGTATAACCCTTGTACGGGTCAACATAAGAGACCACGGCATATCCGCCGCTAAGGTCAAGCTCCTCACCTACTGAATACTCCGTCTTGTAAGGCAGGCTGAGTATCTCTATATCCGCCGAAGCCTCATACAATGGCTGCTGAACTTGTGACTGATAGGACTGATCAGGCGGATTCTTTGCAGTCAATGCCCAGTATTCGCAGCCTCCAGGACTATATATATCAAACAGATTTGTTGAATCATTGGCAGGATCACACATATAAACCTGATCGCCGGACACTCCTGTTATGTACACCCAGTGATGACCGTTGGCATTGAGGATAATATGCTGACCATTTGCCATTTTAGCAGCTATTTCAGCAGCGATATCGCTTTGTGAATAGCTGTTGAGATATGAGTCCTGGATAAAGTTTATTGACGGTATAAGCTGGTGGATCGTTCCCCAGCTGGCAATTCCGCCCCACTGATTAAAGCCGCCCACTGATGTATACGCATTAGCAAGAACACCAGGGTTGAACTGGTTTACATTGGATATACCTAAATTTGCCAGCGCCGCACTGTCCAGGGAGCCTGAGTGCATAGCCATAATCGACAGCGATGTTATCAGACAGCCTGAGCTTCCGATGGTCGAACCGCCCATTGTAACGCTGCTCCATCTCGGATCGAGCTGGCTCCAGGTATGGTAATCCTCTGTTTCCTCCTCAGCAAAGGTCTGAATGATGCTGCTTTTTTCAGCTTTCGGCATAACCGCCGAAGCCGAAGCACCAAGTGCTGTGAAGGCTGAAACTATAACTGCAAGAATCTTCCTGCTTCCGGACTTATCCATTGGTATCTACCTCCAATTTTTTTATTTTGCAGATTTGCGGCGCTTCTTCTTTTTTGTTTCTTTGAGCGCCAGATAAGCTGCATTATACTCCTCCATTATCTTTTGTCTGTCCTCTTCAGTCATATTGCCTCCGCCGTACACAAGCCTATCAAAAAGCTCTGCCGATACAGATATATCCGCACCGGATCTTCTCATAACTATCTCTGCGGCTTCATGGGAAGTCTTAGTCCTGTTGATGCCGTAGAGCCTGCATATTCTGCGGAAAGCTGCCCGTACAGCCTGATCCGGCTGACGCTTGCTGTTTATGCGGCTGAAGAATTTATGTGCAAGAATCGGATATAATAGTATGATAAGCAGCGCTGCCGCCGCAAATATCAGCAGTATTATACCGGCTCTTGAAAGCAGATTTGTCGTTTTTCTATCCTTTGTTTTAACATCATCTGTCATTGTCGGCTCGAAAGACATCCAGCCATAGCCCTTGATATAAAGCTCAGGAAAACCGTGAGCATCTGAGCCTGTGACTACATATACGCCCTCATATACTGTGGATTTTTCCTGCATATTATATCCTTCACAGTAACGTGCCGGGATACCTGCTGCTCTGGCAAGAAGCACCATTGAGGTAGCATATTCGTAGCACACGCCTGTTTTTGAATCGAACAGGAAGGTCTCAGCATTTGCTCCCAGTGCCTTCTGGTATTCCATATCATAAGTATAACCATTCCTGTAGAAATACCATTCCAGCGCCCTTGCTTTTTCGTATTCAGTTTCACAGCCGGCTGTTATCTCATCAGCCAGCGACTTGATACGCTCATTTCCGCCGTAATCCAACAGCTCTTTAACAAAGTCAGGATACAGATAACAGTTGTAGAAGGCTGCCTCATAAAGCTCCTCAAACTCCTGACCCATCGAGTCATTTAAATGCTCACTGCTCAGGATGTAATAAGCGTCGTTCAGCATTTCAGCATAGTCGATCTCAGCCATATGAGCTGCAAACGCCCGGTTGATCTCGCTGCCGAAGAATGTATCAGCAAAATACTCAAAGGTGAAATTCTCGTAAGTTGTGAACCTTCCGTCGTCCGCCAGAAGAAGACCGCTTGTTGAAACTGTCATATCCTCACCGTAGCGAAGCTCTGTCACTCTTTTTGCAAACTGTGGAACAGGCGCAGACTGAACAACTGCATTCGGTGACATGATAACAAGATCAAGAGTTCTCAGAGGTGCAGAATCTATGCCTTTTTCAGCATACTCCTCCAGACCGTAATTCTCAGCAAAATCACTGTTCATCTGCGCTGCCCTGATTACAGCCTCTGCCACAAGACCATTTCCCCAGAAATCCACCGGGGCTGCTCTGAAATACTCATACTCGCCGGAATCAAGATAACTGATCTTCCAGCTGTCGGTATCATAGTCATAATAACTGTATGACGCATTTTTCAGCCTCAGCGGTTCCTCCGCATCACCGTAAAACAAGGGGGTGCTGCTTCGGTCATTTCTGAACTGATCGCCTCCGGTCGTGTCACGGAAAACATTCAGCATTGCATCAAGACGGTCGGTGAAAGCCTCTGCATTGATGAGAGTCTCAATCATTTCCCTGTCAGCCTCGATCTGGGGCTTCGGGATAATTGCTGCGATAAGGGCAAAGAGAACGGTAAATACCGCTGCCGATTTCCATACCACAGGCTTTTCTATTACCCATACCTCGTCCTCAGCCTCTTTCAGCTGGCGGAACTGCATCATGATAAGGATATATCCCACTGCCATGAGCAGTATGAAGTATATAGGCATTTTTTCATACTCTTTACCGTAAATGGAAAATGGTATGATGAATATTACAAAGTTCATGAGTATCCTGTACCGGACTCTCGTGAAATAATATATTACCGAGAGCATGAATATCAGGAATAAAATGAATATAGCAAGTGTATACCATTTGTTGTATTCAACCAGATCTACAGGTGTCAGGAACCATAGTCCCCAGGAGATCGGGTAATCTATGCTTCCTAAGTCTATCATCCGCTGTGCAGACCACATGAATCCCGCAAACAGCACCACATAAAGGAAAAAGCCTATAATGCTGTGCTTCTGCATATAGTCAAAAAGCCTGAATACAAGCCAGCCAATGACATAAGCTGCTATTCCGTAGATAAGCGTAAGACTGCTGCGGTAATGATACATTATCGTCATCATCACAAGAACTGTATATATCAGCACCGGATCTGCCAGCGTCCTTATGAGAAATGACCTGAGCTTAGTATTTGTCATATTTCACACCTGCCTGAAGCTGTTGTCTGCGTCCAGATACCACAGAGGCATTGAAGTAGAGTTCTCGCTTTCCGGTGAAGCGCCGATAAGACTGATGTTGTCTGTATCCTCTACACTGTCCGTGATAACAGATATATCTCCGCCAAAACTGGTGGAGGCGATGACGCAGGCGCAGACTGAATCTGCTGCACCGGCAAGCTCAGTTCTTTTGCCGGTAAGGACTTTTGCAGCCAGCACCCTGAGCATAAGCTGCTGGGGATAATCAGGATTGTCCACGCTTTCCTTTATAGAAGTGCCGTCAGGACCGGTGTAGACGAAACTGCACGCAATTCCCTGCTTTACCATAAGCTCCATAAGTCCGAATACTGCTTGTATGATTTTTTCCTCAGTGAGAATAGACTCCCGGACGTTCACTCCCTCTTTTCTATAAAGATCCAGGACTATAACAGGCTGAACTGATGCCACAGCCTCGTCCAGTCTGACCATGAGCTTATCCTTCTTGGTGGACAGCTTCCAGTTGACTCTTTTGAGGGGGTCGCCCTGAACGTATTCCCTGTGTTCATATCCGGGGAAGGAATTTGCTGAAAACTGCATGGAAGTATCGTTATCCTCATCGTCATCACTGGTCATTACAATGTCAGCGATATTCCTGAAAAGCTGTGACGATGAACGCACATCAGGTATCTCCGGGATAACTCCCACGCTCTGATATATCGGCATCTCCTGAGGAAGACTTAACTTTACAAAGCCTAAAAATCCACATGAATAAGCTGATCCTATGGATATACCGCCGTTTCCGCCGGTCTCAGCCTTGATGTCAAAGGTGAACTCAGCTTCATCTTTTCCCAGCATTGAAATCTTAAAGACCTTATCGCCTTCTTCAAACACTTCAGTGGCATGAGCTGTCAGCTCGATTATGCCAAGCGGAAAAGCTCCGGTTTTTTCAAGCCTTACTGTAACCTTCAGGCTGCTGCCTTTTTTGACATAACCGTCACAGTGCATGGATACTTCCACACGCTTTCGTGCATATACCGCAAAAAACAGTGATACTATCGGTGCCGCTCCAAGAAAAGCGGCAAGTATTGCTCCCATTTCACCGTCCACATAAAATGTGAAAATGTACAGCAGAAACAGCACCGAAAGAACTGCTGCGATACTCTTGAAGCCAAAGCCGGTATCATTGGCGTTACTGTCTCTTTTTTTCTTTTTATTCATATCACTTTCCCATAGCCGGCACCGGGACTGTTTCCAGCAAATGACTGATATATCCCTCAGCCGTTCCGAACTCACTCTTTCCCTGGGGTGAGAGTATTATCCTGTGAGAAAGCACTGATACTGCTGTATTCTTTACATCATCAGGAGTAACATATTCCCTTTCGTAGATATACGCAAATGCCTTTGCAGCTTTATAAAGTGCAATGCTTCCTCTCGGACTGATTCCAAGTGCAGCGTTGCGGTCATCACGGGTGGCAGACACGATAGCCACGATGTACTCCTTGACCTGATCTGTTACTCTTATCTGACGTACAGCCTCCTGCATTGAGATTATATCCTCAACAGTCATTACAGCTTCTTCTATATTAAGTATAGGATTGTGCATTTCAGTGCGCTCAAGTATCTTTACTTCCTCAGCGGCACTGGGATAACCCATTGAAAGCTTCATGAAAAATCTGTCCATCTGTGCTTCAGGAAGATGATATGTACCATAAGTCTCGACCGGGTTCTGGGTCGCCATTACAAGAAAAGGCTTCGGCAGCTGATGTGTTACGCCGTCAAGAGAGATCTGACGCTCCTCCATTGCTTCCAGCAATGCTGACTGCACCTTCGGTGAGGCTCGGTTTATCTCATCTGCCAGCAGAAAATTGCACATTACCGCTCCTTCACGATAAACAAAATCACCGCTCTTCTGATCCAGCATTGTAAAGCCTGCAATATCAGAGGGCATAACGTCAGGAGTAAGCTGTATACGGTTGAACTTTCCGCCGATTGAACGTGAAAGCGATGTTATAAGCTGTGTCTTGCCAACACCGGGCACATCCTCCAGCAGGACATGACCTTCACAAAGCAGTGATGCAATAAGCCGGACTACTGTGTCCTCTTTGCCGACTATGACCTTTCCGATGGACTGAGTCAGCAGCTGAATATTATCGTTCATTATCAATACCTCATTAAAAACTGATACGGATTCCTGATGTATAACCATATGTATACACAATTACCCGATTATATTTATTATAACATAATTTTTATTTCACTGCAAGTCCTTTATGTAAAATATCACAAAAATTTCAAAAATGCACAAAAGCCCTCCCTGCAATGTGACAGAGAGAGCTTCTGAAAGTCTTTTTCTACATCTTATGAAATCCCAGACACTGAACAACTGCAACTATATTCCCCAGATCATCATGTATCTCAACATTATAAGTGCAGGTGCTGCGTCCGTCCTTGATAAGTCTTGCTTCAGCAATAAGACGTTCGCCCTTTACAGCTCCGATGAATGATATGCTGCAATTAAGTCCGACCGTTCCCATATGCTGCCAGTTTGATGCAACGGCAAATGCAAAATCCGCAAGGGTGAAATGGACTCCGCCCATAACTCCGCCAATTGCGTTTCTATGGTGAGCGTCCAGCTCAACGCTGCATCTGGCATAATGATCTCCTATTTCTTCAATGAACATACCGTTTTCCACAGCATATCTGTCGCCGTTGAAAACCTCACGCACTCTTTCAAGCTCTGCGGAATAGTCCATACTCCAAGCACATCCTTTCAGTTCTTGATCTGCATCTCCACAAGACTTTTACCGCAGTAGATCTCACGAAGCTTTGTCTTTTCGATCTTTCCGGTGGGATTTCTCGGAACATCAGCGAATATTATCTTATGAGGCCTCTTATATCTGGGCATCTTCTGACAGAAGGTGTTGATCTCCTCTTCGGTACACTCCACACCGTCCTTCACTGAGATTATAGCAGCTGCTATCTCTCCCAGACGCTTGTCCGGAAGACCTATTACTGCAACATCCTTAACCGCCGGATGCGCTCTCAGGAAATCCTCGATCTGTACAGGATAAAGATTCTCACCGCCGCTGATGATAACGTCCTTCTTACGGTCTACCAGATATATGAATCCGTCTTCGTCCTCCTGAGCCATATCACCTGTCAGCAGCCAGCCGTCCTTGAGAGTATCAGCTGTAGCCTTTTCATCACGGTAATAGCAGGTCATAACTCCCGGTCCCTTGACGTAAAGCTCGCCTACCTGTCCACGTTCAACAGTTTTGCCGTTTTCATCTGCGATCTTGACTTCCCAGCCATAGCCTGCCTTGCCTATAGCTCCGACCTTATGGATATTCTCTACTCCCAGATGTACACAGCCAGGTCCTATCGACTCGCTCAGACCATAGTTGGTGTCATATTGATGATTCGGAAAATGTTCCTTCCAGCGGGCAATAAGTGAAGGCGGAACAGGCTGTGCGCCTATGTGCATAAGTCTCCACTGTGAAAGCTCATATTCAGATATATCAATATCCCCTCTGTCGATCGCATCAAGGATATCCTGTGCCCAGGGTACCAGCAGCCATACTATGGTACAAAGCTCATTTGAAACAGTTTCAATGATCGACTTCGGCTTTACACCCTTTAACAGTACAGCTTTGCTTCCTGAATAAAGGCTGCCGAACCAGTGCATTTTAGCACCTGTGTGGTAAAGCGGCGGTATGCAGAGAAATACATCATCACGGGTCTGACCGTGGTGATTCTGCTCGACCTTAGCTGAATGCATAAGGCTTTCATGATTATGGAGAATAGCCTTTGGGAATCCTGTGGTTCCGGAGGAGAAATATATAGCCGCATCATCACTGTCAGTGAGAGCGATATCAGGAGCAGTGCTTGAACAGTTTGCCGCAAGACTGTCATAATGCTCAGCAAATGAGGGGCAGCCTTCTCCTACATAAAACAGCAGACGGTTGCGGCTGATCTCGTCAGCAATTTCTTCAACTCTTCCAATAAACTCCGGGCCAAACATGAGAATATCCACCTCTGCCAGATCAAGACAGTACTTTATCTCATCGGAGGTATAGCGGAAATTCAGCGGAACAGCCAGCGCACCTGTCTTAAGTATACCAAAATATATCGGCAGCCACTCCAGGCAGTTCATAAGCAGGATCCCTACCTTATCCCCTTTTTTCACTCCTCTGTCCAGCAAAAGGTTTGCAAAGCGGTTGGCTTTTTCGTCAAAGACCTTCCAGGTTATCTCTCTGCGGTAATGGCTGACCGGATCCGGTTCGATAAGCTCATATTCCTTCCATGTAACACGGCGGACTTCAGTTATCTCAGGATTCACCTCAACAAGGGCGATGTCATTGCCGTAGAGTTCAGCATTTCTTTCAAGCAATTTTGTAATAGGCATATTAATTGTCCTTTCTGTTAAGCTTTGTTACAATAAAGCATAAAAGCTGTAAAGCATTAAATAATATTTATATTTTATCACAAAACTTTGAATTTGTAAAGAGCATTTTTATATAAATTTCATTTTTATTTCTGTGTATTATACTCATGATGTACTGTTATCAAGTCAATTGTCAGTATTTACAGCTTATACCGACCCGTTCGTTGTGAATAATCGCCAAAGATCAGGTTCTCCTGCTGTGCAATACACCGATTTTATATAATATTCATTATATATGCTTTAAATAGCTATCGAAATGTGATATAATATATCCAACCATAACATCAGCAAATCCGAATAAAGAGAATATGTCAGCCTTGTCTTTTTCGGTATTACTCACAAAAAAGTCCAGATCACAAGGAGTAAAATATGAGCATTTATAACATTGCAGTTTTCGTTGCAGGTCTTGATGAAGAATATCAAAGCAGTATTATCAGCGGAATTAACAGCTATGCACGAAAAAACAGGATCAACGTCTCTTATTTCGCTGCCTACGGCGGTGTACTGAACAGCAAATGCTTCGACATCGGTGAGTACAGCATCTATTCCCTCGCCGACCTGAGCCGTTTTGACGGCGCTGTACTTATGATAAATACTATTAATGATGCTGGTATTAAACAGCAGATTGTTGATATGGTCCGCAAAACCTCAACTCCTGCTGTTATTTTCGGCTGCCAGGATTATCCAGATATATTCAATATAAGTATCGACAATAAAAACCCGATCGCTGATATGGTCAGACACGTTGTCAATGAACACGGCGCTAAAGTCATAAACTATATCTCAGGTCCTGTAACCAACCCGGAAGCCCGTGATCGTCTCGGCGCTTTCCGTGATACTATGGCTGAGCTTGGTCTTACTGTTGAAGAAGACAGAATATTCTACGGCGAATTCCGTTCAGCTGACGGCTACGATGCTGTTGAAGAATTTATCCGCTCCGGAAAAGAGCTCCCGGATGCTTTCATCTGCGCTAACGATGCTATGGCTCTTGCCGCAATCAGTGCCCTTGAACAGTATGGTTTATGCGTTCCTCTGGACGTTATAGTTACCGGCTTTGACAATATTTTCAGCGCCCAGAACAACTGCCCTGCCCTTACTACTGTTACCCGTCCGCTTTCTGAAATGGGCACTCAGGGTCTGAAAGTCCTGCTGGATATAATCAGCGGCAGTAAGCCGTCACCTGTTGTTGTGGACGCTTCCTGCCTGTTCACCGAAAGCTGCGGCTGTAAGCTCAGTATACCTGATGACTACACTGAGTATAAAAAACGTACTTTCAATAAAATCGAGCTTACCAATTACTATATAAACAGACTGAATATCCTTAATGCTCATCTTGCTGAGTCTGAGACCGCACAGGATAATTTCAGCAAGATCACGGATTTCGTCAGAGAACTGTGCTTTCCTCAGTTCATGCTCTGTCTGGCTGAAGACTGGCAGGACGTTTTTTCCAGCGGCGACCCCGGAAAACTCTTCTCCGGTACCCTCACCGCTCCTATCATATGGAATGAGGGAGAGTCTTCCTCTGTTGAATACTTCAACGGCAGGGATATGTTCCCGGTACCTCTGGAAAACGGCGGAAATATCTGCTATTTCCTTCCTCTCCACTTCCGTGAGCATTGCCTCGGCTACTACATCGTCATCAACAATGACTTTCCTACTAAAAGCCTGCTTTGCCATACCCTGTCAATGAATATCAGCCATTCCCTTGAAAATATCCGCAAACTCACTCATCTTAACTCTGCTATGGAAGAGCTTAACAAGCTCTATGTCATCGATCCGCTCTGCAATATCTATAACCGAAACGGCTTCATCAGGATTACTAACGACATATTCAATAACTGCATAAAGGAAAATTCTCCTGTAATGCTGACTTTCATCGACATGGACGGTCTGAAATTCATTAACGATAATTACGGTCACAATGAAGGCGATTTCGCTATTCAGCGACTTGCCAGCGTTATTTCAGAATCCTGCCGCCAGAATCAGATCTGTGCCCGCTTCGGCGGTGATGAGTTCGTTATTTTCAGCCACCATACCGCTGAGGGTGATGCGGAAGCTATCGAAAGACGCATAAATTCTAAGCTGGATAGTATTAACTCTATCATCTGCAAACCCTATAAGATCTCCGCAAGCTTAGGCAGCGTGAATACCATCGCTTCGCCTGATAAAACTCTCTACAGCCTTATCAAGCAGGCTGATGACATTATGTATGAGGTGAAAAAACTGAAAAAAAATTCCCGTTCAGCCTCTGATCATAATTAAGTAAGAAAGTTAAACTTATAATATGTCCCACGAACGCTGAGAGTTTTCAGCGTTCTTTTTTCAGCCATATTTCAAAAGCTTTATATTTAACTTGACATGAGCTGCTCTGATGTGATATACTTTATTTGTATTTACCGGCAGCTATGCTGTTCCGGTCAATTATTCTTTTAAGGATGGTATAACATTATGTTCAACATTGCTGTCGCACAGTCAGGCGGTCCTACCTCTGCCATAAACGCATCATTGGTAGGTGTTTTCAAGGAAGCCCTCAGGCATACCTCTATCGACGCAATCTTCGGCTCCATCAACGGCATCGAAGGTATTATTGACAATCATTTAGTTGATCTTAAGTCAATTATTCTTACAAATGATGATATGGAGCTGCTCCGTCAGACTCCTTCTACTGTTCTTGGCTCATGCAGATACAAGCTCCCCTCTCCTGAAGAAGATCAGGATATATACGATAAGATCGTCAGCACTCTGAAGCAGCGTAATATCGGCGCTTTCTTCTATATCGGCGGTAACGATTCAATGGACACCGTCAACAAACTGTCTGAATATTTTAAATCTATTGACCTGGATATCAAGGTGATCGGTATCCCGAAAACTATTGACAACGACCTCTGCATCACCGACCACACTCCCGGCTTCGGCTCCGCTGCAAAATATGTCGCTGCTACTATGCACGAAATTACCCGTGACAGTATCGTTTACAGTATCCCGTCTGTTACTATCGTCGAGATCATGGGCCGTCATGCCGGCTGGCTTACAGCTTCAAGTGCTGTCCTTCACGCTGTGGGCGAAACTGCTCCTCATCTGGTGTATGTTCCGGAAGCTCCCTTCTCACTGGAAGGCTTTCTTTCTGATGTCCGTCAGGAAATGTCAAAACATAAGGCTGTTATAGTTGCAGTTTCTGAAGGAATAGAAGTACCTGAGGGCGTTCAGTCCGGTCTTGTGGACAATTTCGGACATAAATATCTCTCAGGAATCGGAAAATATCTGGAAGATATCGTCCGCAAGGAAATAGGCTGCAAGGTCCGTTCAATTGAACTGAATGTTATGCAGCGCTGTTCGTCACATCTCGCTTCCCGTACAGATATCGACGAATCCGAAGCGATCGGTGCAGAGGGTGTAAAATGTGCTGTAAGAGGCGAAACCGGAAAGGT
>CAMNFW010000030.1 GCA_946537565.1 uncultured Ruminococcus sp.
GCCCTTCCACTGAGCGATGAGGTAAGGAACGTCATCAGCGTTCCAAGCAGCTACTGTAAATGTGTCGCCGCCTGTACCAACAGAAGCGTCGATAGCACCTGTAGACTCGATAGGAGCAGTCTCTTCGCCGCCCTCAGCGGGAGCAGCTGTTGTCTCTTCGCCGCCCTCAGCGGGAGCAGCTGTTGTCTCAGCAGTAGAATCGTCCTTCTTGGAGCTTGAACTGCTGTTGTTTCCGCAGCTTGCGAAAGCAGTTGCAGCCATAGCAAGTGTAGCTACTAAAGCTAAAGTTCTCTTAAGTGTGTTCATTGCATTTTTCCTCCTTAAAATTCGTCATACTTTGTATGACCTGTGTGAAAAAAAGATTTCAGGTGTTCATTTGCACACCATACCCGGATGACTGTCCTCATCCGCTGCACGGAAATGATTTGAACAGCCTATCGCTCTATGTAGAGCAGTATTACTAAAGACTTTCGTCTCGGTAATCTTTTTTAGCATCAGACCGCTTTCTCATTTTCGTATCCAGTCAGCTGACTGTTTATGAGTTGCAGGTCTTTCCGCTTCCGTATTTAAAATATACCGTATTTTTCGTCTAAAGTCAATGGTTTGTATCGTTCTTTAATTATTTTTGAACATCTTGTACATTTTCAACATCATTTTTATATGTATTTTCACAAAATATCCGTTAAAGAAATTAAAATGTTACAAAACGGTAAAACCATTTTTTGACTTTATACCCATATTCAGTACCCCGATTTTATGCTTATTTAACAATGCTAACAAAATCAAGCTGTTTAATCAGTGCATATTGTCAGAATTTTATCAGCTTGTCGACAGAACTGCATAATATCTCAGTATATCGCTGGCATCTGACGCATCTATAACTCCGCTGCCGTCAAAATCCGCATAGATCAGTCCTTCGCCCGATATTACGCCCTTTCCTCCTGTAGAAAGAGAAGCATAGTGCATGAGTGTGGATGTGGCATCAGCTGCGTCAACTCTTCCGTTGAGATCAGTATCTCCCCTGTCATAATAGGTATAGAATGCCGCCTTTGAAGCAAATTCTGTGTCTGTTGCAGCATATCTCCAGCCGAATTTTTTTCCGAATTCCGGCATTTCAGCGGTGCCCCAGTCAGCCGCATAAACAAAGCTCAGCTCCGATTCATCTGATGTCCCGAACCTGTTTTTCAGCACATTTTTGTATTCATCTGTATCTGCATATCCATAAATTCCAGCAGCTTCGCTGAAGTATTGACTGTAGGAGTCATCTGATGAAGCATACTCAAATCTGCCGTCATTTTCTATGGTCAATCTGCCTTTGACTGCGCTGTATTCCGGCTTTTCAGCAGGTGCAGAAGGTGCCTCCGGTATTTCATATGTGACCTCATCGCTTCCAAAGCCTGTATTTCCCCCTGCAACTCTCAATGTCACAGTTTCGCCGGGAATTACCACAAATCCAAATCCCTGTTCAGCTTCGTTAATATCCGCTTCCAATGGCACTGCTCTCATTCCAGCCGGTCTGAAATCGCCCTCAGTTCCCAGTCTGTACTCCAGCATTTCAATGTATTCCGCAGGAATGCTCACCAGCATTTCTTTTCTGAAATCGACATCAAGCTCAGGAAGTACGGCTTTTTCCGGCACAGTGATCACTATGCTCTCGCCTCCGGCTGTACCGGTAAGCTCCTGACCTGCATACGCTGTTATGTCATCACCGCTGCTGATCACGCTTCCGTCCGGAGCTGTAAGGTTTTCAATATTGCTGAAAGTAATAGTTCCATTTGCATTATTTATAGTATAATAATTTTTAACGATTTTCACTACAGCTGTACTGCCCGGCATATTTTTTCCCGTCAGCTCCAATTCCAGCTCAACGCCCTGCGGTGGTATGTCTATTACATCAGATAAAGCATAATTGCTGAGCTTTTCGCCGTTCAGTTCAATTTCAGCAGCCGAAACAGGATACAGCCTTATGCCGGCAACACTGCTGTCAAGCTCTATAAGCCACTGTCCTGCTTCATTTTTTTCTGCAAATTTTATTGAACTTTTTGTATTGCCAGCTGTATATCCCAGACCGTTGAGCTGAGCGGTTTCAGGTTCAAAACTCCGCTCGGAATAAACCTTTCCGTCAGCAGTTGCTCTTATCGCAACAGGCTCAGTGATCACAATCGGTTCGGTATATATCTGCTCACTTCCGCCATTTACGGTATATTTTATCTCACCGGAAGCTGCTGAAAGCGCAATTTTTTCTCCCTCCGGAACAAGACCGCCGGCTCTTGAAAAGCTGACCTTATCAGGTTCATTTCCATACACCTTCAATGCAATATTTCCAATATCAAGGGTTACAGAGCCTGCGCTGAACCATTCCGCATACATGGCGATCACTTCTTCTGCCGCAGCCATTTCAGTTTCATCGTCATCATCTATTCCATACGTCAGCTCATACCTCAGCTGTTCAATTATCTGTGCCTCGTCCTCTTCGGAATATTGTCCGCCTTCATTGTAAATATCAAACCACTGTACTCCGTCTGTACTGCAAAAGCTCTGACCTGGAGAAGTGCCGTTTTTGATATCTTCATGAGCAGATGTTCCTATATCATGTATCAGCTCACCTGTCTCGTCATCATAAACTGTCAGGCTGGTCTCAACAGGTATCAGGAATGCGGTATTTTCATTTTTCAGCTTTATGACTGCGGCAAAATCACTGTTTTCCGCAAGATAAACCGGTTCGTCCAGAGACAGCGTGATAAAGCCGGTACTGTCACACACTCCTGTTGTCACCGATGAAGGTGTTCCTGAAACAGGATCATCAGGGTCTGTAAGATCTGTATATATAGTTATTTCATACTCCGTACCCGAACTGCGGATATATGTTCCCACAGCTTCTGCCTGCTGAGGCTGATCGTTGTGGTAGATATTTGCCATATATGAGCCGCCGTTTTCTTCTTCGCTGTTATAAGCTGAAATAGTCTGGGTAGCAGGCAGAGTATCATGCTGATATATCGTGCTGTAGTTATCTGCGCTGTCCAGCACATATACACCAAACTCTCCAAGAGAATGATCATCATAGGATATCCATATATATCCGCCGTCGCCGAAGCCTGTTCCCCAGCTGTTTTTGACCAGCCAGGCACCGTTTCTGTCAGGCTTTACGATAAAGCTCTCAGCAGGAAAATCATCGTCCCAGCCTACTATTGCAACTGAATGATTTGCTCTCCAGACCGGCTTTCTGCTGTTTGATGATTTATAGACCGAACTGTAAAGACTGGTCTGACTTGAATAGAACGCAGCATCCACCGCAAGTCCTTCCATGACATATTCCTTTATCAGACGATCGACCTGCTCCTCATTGGAATGATTGATTGTATAATCAAACATATAAGCATCTTTCAGGTGATAATCCGCAAGATACTTTCCGCCGCTGACTTTTTCAGGATCATCAAAATAACTCATGTCACCATAGGGCATTCTGTTCTCATACACCGGTCCTATCCATTGCGTCCACATTGCGGTCACTGTATTATGCGTAGCACCACGGCTCAGCATTGATCTCAGTTCATCTCTGTCAAGCTCCGTGGTGCTGTCATAGAATGAATAAAAAGCTCCATGAAACTCAGAAAGATCAACTGTCGGATCCGATCTGATGATACTGGATTCAGCGCTCGCTGCCGCCGAGTGCATCCAGCAGGTACCGAAACCCGACTGATCCCTTACCGGTGTCAAAAATCCTGATTCTCTCAGATCAAATCTGGCAGGCAGTTCCTGGACTGACGCATACATATCCTCGGCTGTCTCCGTCATATCGTATCTCATCGCAAAACCCGGACTGCCGTCCTCAATTACGATACTGTCCGCAAGTGAAGGCAATGAGAATGAAATTCCCATATGATCAGCAGAAGCCTGTTTTTCCGGTGAAATATCTGCTTCCGGTGCATGATATCCAACCGCCGGAAATACTGAAAATGCAGATATTGCCACAACCGCTGCTGCTGCACCTGCTGTAATTCTTTTCTTTTTCATTTTATACTCCTTAGAAAGGCAAGAAATATGACCTTCATTTTTTACCTCTGTCACAATTTAAAAAACTGTATAGTATGCCACTCCGAACCACTCTCTTACCCAATAGGTCGGCAAAAGCCATAGAGACGTTTTCGCTGAAATATTATATGCCTTGATGCCGTTGTCTCTTGCAAGCATATCTGCTCTAAACTGGTGAAAGCCGTCTGTGACAATTGTTATATCCTTGAACAAGCCTTCATTTTCAATGATCTCAGCGGAAAATTTCAGGTTTTCATCAGTATTCGCTGATCTGTCCTCCATGAATATCCTGTCGCCGGAAATCCCTCTGGATACAAGATAATCCTTCATGCACTGCGCCTCACTGATGACCTCATCATCGCCCTGTCCGCCTGAAACTATAACCTTAACGCTGCTGTTTTCAGAAAGATAATCATAAGCCGCATCAAGTCTTCGCTTCAGCATCAGGCTTGGCGCACCGTCTTTCACCTTGCAGCCAAGAACAACAACTGTTGTATCTGTATTCTTTGGACGGTCATTCATTTCCCGTATCATAAATATGCTTATCACTGCCGCAAGTATTACAGCTGCTGCTGCTAAAACAGCTGCTGATACAATAAATATTTTTCCGCCGGTTTTCTCCCATATCCCGGAAACAGTCTTTTTCACCGGACCATTGAATACAAAAACAGCCGTAAGTACAGCTGATACAAATGCTCCGAAGCCATTGCCTATATTGATTATTCCTGCACTCAGCGGTGCCAGAAATATAATCAGAAATATAAACGAAATGAGAGCCGGTATAACTCTCATTTCTCTGAATATTGCTAAAATCATACTTTTTCCTTTATTTTTCATTTTCCTCACTGCTTTTTTGATGTCAGTTTCAATATCCTTTCCAGGTCTTCCTGAGAGGTGGTGCCGCTGCCAAGATGAGTAGGCACATTGTTATAGAGACCGTGAAAATCCGAACCGCCGGTCCTGATCAGTTCATATCTGTCAGCAATAGCCTTAAGCTCGCTGCGGTAAGCTTCATCTGCTGAATAGTGGTCGATCTCAACTCCGTCAATCTTTCCGTTTTTAGCCAGCTCTTCCAGCAGCTCGATATTGTTATACTGAGCAGGATGCGCAAGCACAGCTGCACCCTTTGCAGTATGGATAAGGTCAATGACAAAATTAACATCAGGGTATTCTCTCTCCACATAACAGCTTCCTGTGGCAGGGTTAAACAGTTCGTGGTCAAGCTCACCGTAGAATTCAAGGGCATAACCATAGTCAATAAGTGCCCGCATAATATGCTGCTTAAAAATACTTTTTGAGCTGGTGGTATGCTTAAGCACGCTTTCAAGGGTAATTGGGTATTTTTCCATTACCTTTGCTATCATTTCTTTTGAGCATTCTTTTCTTATCTCACAGGACTTATGGCACAGACCTTCAAGTCTGTCCGGTTTTTGCGGAGCATAGCAAAGAATATGCACCTTGCTGTTCCTTGTTTTGTCCCAGGCTGAAAGTTCAACACCATGAAGCATTTTCACTCCCTCACGCTGACCGATAACATCAGCACGGGAGAATGAAGCCATAGTGTCATGGTCTGTAATTGAAAGCCATTCGATACCGGTACGTTTCGCCTGAGCGATAACGTCCTCGATTCCAAGTGAACCGTCGGAAAGCTTTGTGTGGCAATGCAGATCGCAGATCATTAGTTTATCCCTCTCTCTTTACAAATACAATTAGCACAGCGCAAAAAAATGACCTGCTAAAAATGTCTGCGCCGGACTATACAACGTAACCATTATATCATATTAAAGCACAAATTGCAAGCTTTTTTGTGCAATTTACAGATGTAATAATTTGTATAAAGAATAAACGCACTGTAAATGATTTGACCTATTGCAGTGCTGCGTACAACTCTCCTTTTCTGAAACCAGTCTCCTTTGCTACAGCTTTGCAGGCTTCTGTTGGCTTTTCACCCATATCTATCAGCTTTTTCACCTGCTCAACCGCCTGCTCCAGTGTCAGCTCTTCCTTTTCGTCAGAGCTTTTACCCTCCAGCACAAGCACATACTCGCCTTTGGGATCTGTCTGAGCGTAAATCTCTATAGCTCCGCCTATAGTTGTGCGGACTGTTTCTTCGTGAATCTTCGTTATCTCCCGGCAAAGAGACAGCTTTCTTTCGCTGCCAAAGTTTTCAGCCATATCTGCAAGAGTGTTTTTCAGCTTGTGAGGTGCTTCATAAAATATCATTACTGCTGTTTCATTTTTAAGCTGTTCAAGCCGGCGGCTGCGTTCCTTTTTCTCCACAGGAAGAAATCCCTCAAATGTAAAGCGGTTTATATGCAGTCCTGAAAGTGCTGCTGCCGTTGCAACAGCTGTCGGTCCCGGAACTGCCCTGACTTCAATTCCATTTTCAGCGCAAAGATTCACCAGTACTTCTCCGGGATCTGAAATACACGGCATTCCAGCATCAGTTACTATACCGCAGCTCTCACCGTTCATCAGCCTTTCAATGATCTTCATAGCTTCGCTTCGTGAACTATGCTCATGAAAGCTTACAAGCTGCTTTTTTATCTCATAGCGGTTCAGCAGCTTCAGAGTGACCCTTGTATCCTCTGCACAGAGAAAATCCACCTCCTCCAGCATTCTTAGCTGCCGCAGTGTTATATCCTCCATATTGCCGATAGGTGTCCCTATTATATATAGTATACCGCTCATAACTGTTCACCGCCTTCCTTTCCGGTGATGTATATGTCCTTTAGCTCATCAGAAAAACCATCACCGCTTCTGATGTAAAGCTGTTTTTCCACCTGCATAAACGGCTTTGAACCCTTTTTTCCCTCTATCAGAAACAGCCACGGAGCGTCCTCCGGTGATTTTGCCGCAAATCTCAGGCGCTTAGGTTCAATATTATGCTGCTTCATTGCAAAGATAACATCGCTCAGTCTCTCCGGACGATTGCACATACAAAGTCTGCCGCCGAATTTCAGCAGCTTCTCTGCCGCTGCACATACATCATCTATATTGCACATTATTTCATGTCTTGCAATCCTCTGGGCAGTTATGACACTTTCAAAGCCTGCATTTGCTGCTTTATACGGCGGATTGCAGGTCACAAGATCAAGCTGTCCCAGAGGTGCGCCCTCCCAAAGCTCACGCAGGTCTGCACATACCGGCACGATTCCCTCTGCACCGCTGCGCTCAATACCCAGCCGGAGCTGTTCGATCGCTCCCTCTTGTATATCAACTGCATAGATTATCTGCGGCGGCAGCTGCTTCTGCATTATCAGCGGTATTATACCGCAGCCGGTTCCCAGATCGCAAGCCTTATCCTTGCTCCTGTAGCCTGAGAAATGTGCCAGCAGAAACGCATCAGTACCAAAGCGGTGATCGCTGCTGGCACAGACATAGATCTTTTCCGTTAGTTTTTCATATTTGTATTCCATAGTCTTCCTCTGATCTTAAACCGGATAATTTTCCTTAAGATATTCAATTAGCATCTCCGGAATGTACTGATAATGATGAGAATCATAAAGCTTATATGTCATATCTGCTTTTTTAGCCTCAAGCCTTTTCCTCAGCTTTTCCAGACCCTCAAGCGTTGTATCGTGACCGTTATAATTGTCAGCATAATCCGGGTCTTCCTGATCTCCTCCGCAGAGGAAAACTTTTTTATCCAGCTTATCATTCCGGTCGAAATAGCCGTAATCGTTCATCACCTCGTCTGAGCTGATATTAAAATGTTCGTTATAGTTGTAAAGTCCCCAGAGAGCAGGGCTGCCGATGATGTAACTGCCAAAAGGCTGATTTTCATACAGATCAGATTTAAACAAAGCATTATGCGAAAAAACTCCACCGTCTGAGTGACCATAGAGTGCAGAGCTTTCACAGTCAATATTATAGCTTTCACAAAGATACGGCATAAGATTGTCGGTGATGAAATCCAACAGTTTATCACGGTTCGCCACAAAATCATAGTAGCGCAGACTTCCATCAGGATCAGTGATATTATAGCTGTAATAAAGGCTGACAAGAATAACAGGCGCAGCCTCACCATTCTCCATGACCTTTCTCAGCTCCGGACAGTTGCCGAACCTCCAGATGCCGTCTGTCAGGAAAAATACAGGGTATGTTTTGTCCTTGTCATAATCCGGCGGAAGTGTAACGTGGACAACAAACTCCTCATCAAGCTCTTCATCGTAAATGCTTATCTCGTCAACGCTGTCCTTTATTGCTTCCACAGCCTCACGGTCAAATTCCCAGGTATCTCTGTAGTCTCCGGACTCATCATACCCAAAATACAGCGAACGGTCCTGCACATCGACCGTACCCTCCGGCAGAATCTCATAATCGCCTGTTTTCAGAGCTTCATTGGCGAGCTGCACATGAAGGATATCCAGTTCGATCTCCTCATCAGAATAGCCGATCCCGGCATCCTCTTTTCTGATCCAGTCAAGATACACCTCGAATGATTCAAAAGACAGTTCCTCGCTTTCGATCTCGCCATCCTCACTCATCGTCGTTAAGATGAATTCAATCTGTCCGCCGTCATAATCAGGATCAGAGTACGGGATATGGTGAGACACGATATATCCGTCTACAAGAATATAATCAGGATAAGGAATGCCGCCGTTCTCGCCTTTTTCCACTGCGTCCTCGATATAGTCCAAAGCCTCTTCGTATTCCTCATCGGTCATCTGGTCACGATAGCTCTCGATACTCTCACGCAGCTCGTCAATGCTTGGCGTGTGGAACTCAACACTGACGGTATGCTCAGTCTGTTCTGGTTCTGCTTCTGTTGTCGATTCTTCCGGCTCGTCAAGGAGTGTAAGAGCGTGTTTATCGACTTTTGAAAGCTCAGCCTCTGTCATTTTATTGACAAGCTTTGAAGGTTCTTTTATTTCCGGTTCAGTTACATTTTCAGCCTGAACGGTCTCAGAAACAGAATTTTCAGGCTGACTTTTCTTGTTTCCGCAGGAACAGACATATGCTGATATAGTCAGTGCAAATAATAAAACCAACAGTCTTTTCATATTTCAAACTCCGCAAAATCTTCATCTTCATCTGAACTGCCCTCATCCGCTCCTGAAAGAGTCATGCTGTCCGATGCGATAAACTGGCTTATATCAATATCCTTGTTCTGGCAGACAATATCCAGCAGCTCTATGAAATCTCTTATAACTTCACGGGGAGTAATATGGATGTCTGAGCCTATTCGTCCGAATTCCAGCTGAATGAAACTGATCATATCCTCCTGGGTTATCCTCTGCTCATAGCCAAACAGCTGAGCGTGGATATCCGCCAGCTTTTCGGTAAGCACCAGCATTTCCTCATAAGTAAGCGGAGTAAGATGTATGACCGGTGCCAGCATATCCTTCACGCCCTCCCGTCCGAATCTTCCCTCAGCAAGCCGTGAACGCAGCGCCTCATAGCTGTACACACCTCGTCTTGTGTCCTCGATGCACTGAGGTGTACCGCCCATGATTATGCCGATATACCTGGCTTTTCCCTGCAAAGTATCGTTATACATCGTGAGGATTTTTTCGTAATTATACTGACGGGTGACACTGTTAGGTATCTTGTAAATATTCACCAGCTCGTCAATAAGAACCAGCAATCCGCTGTAGCCGGCTTTTTTCAGGAACATGGCAAAGAGCTTGATATACTCATACCAGTCATCGTCTGTGATGATTATATTAACTCCCAGCTCTGACTTAGCCTCAGTCTTGTTGATATATTCTCCTCTGAACCACTTTATGACCTTAGCCTTTTCGCTGTCATTATCCTCAGCGCAGGCGTGGTAATAAATAGTCAGCAGCCTTGCAAAATCAAAGCCGTGAACCATTTCGCTGAGGGAATTTATGACCTCATATATCCGCTTCTCCACTGCCTTGCCAAACTCCGGAGATTCTGTATCATATCCGGTTTCCGCAGCAGTTTCAGACTGAACGCTGCTTATCCACCTGTCAAGGATAAGGCTCAGCGCACCGCCGTCAGGACGGGTCTTTGTGGACATATTCCGTATAAGCTCCTTATAGGTTGCAAGCCCCTGACCTTTAGTTCCATGCAGTCTTCGTTCCGGAGAAAGATCCGCATCAACGACCACAAAGTTCCTGTCCATGACGTGACTGCGGATAGTTTGCAGAAGAAAACTTTTACCGCTGCCGTACTTTCCGCATATGAAACGGAAAGAAGCTCCGCCGTCTGATATTATATCCACATCATGAAGCAGCGCATCTATCTCAGCTTCTCTGCCGACTGTTATGTAAGGCAGACCTGTTCTCGGCACAACTCCGCCCTTAAGGGAATTTATTACAGCAGAGGCTATTCTCTTAGGTATTTTCATGTTCCTGCTCCTTTCAGCATTTCATTCAGCTCATCTATATAGTCCCCGATAAGCTCCGGGTCATCTCCGTTGAAAGCAATGACCGTATCGCCGAAGATATCAAACAGCTTCTCATTTATCGAATCAGCCAGTATTGAAGGCAATATTCCGGCATTTTTAGCAGCACAGCGGCTGTCCTCACCGTTGAGAAGTGAACGCAGGAACATCAGCTCATTCCTGTCAAGGGGTGTGCTATTTTCAGGCTCAGGCAATTGCTCAGCCTGTTCCTGCACGGGTTCCTCCTGCTGATATATCTCCGCCAGCTCCTCTTCGTCAACGATCAGCTTATCTCTTGTAATATCAGATGAACGGCGGATACCTGACAGCAGCGAAACATCTATCTCGATTTTTTTCACCTTTTCCTTTTCTTTTTCCTGTCGGATCGTTTCCAGCACGGATCTGATAATTTCAAGCTGAACTTTAGCAATTTCGCCGACTTTAAGCTTATATTTATAATTATAATTCTTACGCATAGCTCCGTCCAGAGCCTTCATAAAAGCGCCCAGCTTTATACTGCGTCCACGGTTTTCCTGAAATTTACAGCAGAACCATTGTCCGTTCCTTCGTTCATATTCATTTATCTCATTAATTATATATTTTCTGTCGCAGTCTGTTTTTCTGTTATAAAATATAGCAGAATCAAAAAGCACCACCTGCGATTCACGAGGTTTGCCAAACCAATTGACAAACAGACTGTTTTTTCTTTTTGAACGGTAGATCTCTGCCAGCATTCTCCAGCACCGGCAGGCAGCTTCTCTGAAATCCTCAGGATATTGCATATAAAAACCCGACTCTTCAATTGCATATGAAGATAGTCTTACCAAAGCTGGAAACAGTTCATTATCCGCCTTATCTTCCCAATGCAGAAGCGTGATCAGGGCACTGTCATTGTCATTTTCTTCACTTTCAGCCATTTCCGCCGGCAGCTCATTATATACAGCATAATGGAGCATCCATTTGCCAAGATATTTTTTCACTCCCGGAAACCGGGTGCCATAGTGGTCCGAGAGATTTTTAAGCATAAAAATTCCGTCCTCCGGCTTTTTAACTCCAATGCCGTTTATTATTTCATACGCCAGAAGATACACATAGGGCAGCGGTGTATCCGGAAACTGCCCACGGCGAACCTTGCTGCGCCATGAAAAAAAACCACGGAGCTGTTCAATGGTAAAGTCCCTGTATGCCGGATAATACCTTACAAAATCTTCATTGTACTCATAAACGTCCTCAAAGTCCTCCATAAACTTCCCCTGCTTATAAAACAGCCAGGCTGAGGTTTTCCAGTAAGCCTCCGGAGTGTAAGCCATAGCCTTCATTGCTTTGATTTTTTCAGGAGTTTTCGGTTTTTTCAGCTGTGAGGCTGTTTTGAGTATCGGCTCGTCTGAATAGACCTTATCCCTGAAAGCACGGCTTTTCAGCAGCTTTTCGTCATTTAGTATAGATTCAAGAATATCCTTTGCATCAGACATTTTTCAGCCTCCTTGCTTCACTGACGTTTTCGTTTTCCGCATAATTGCATAATATGATCCTGCCGCAAAAAATAGTAGCCGTAACTTTTAAGCCTTCCATGATATATAGGGTGCGTTGACACTAAGCCTAAATCAGCGGATCAGAATGCTATTTTTTATATTATCTCTTAAAACGTTCTGATTCCTTTCTGATAGCTGCCAATTTCTTTTCGCCCGTTTTCCGGAGTATCTTTGCCAATGTTTTATCTCCCATTTTCTCTGCGCTTTCCGCCAGAGGAGCATAGCCTATGGGAGCTATCCTGTCAAATTCAGACGTTATCATTGGAAGTATAAATCTCCAGACATCATCTTTCCGGCTTATATCGTCTCTTATCAGCCGTGAACCCACCTCATAGGCTGTTCTGTGATGTGTACTGAAAATATCGCTGTGTTTAAGAAAAATATCCGCAGCCTTGTCAGCTTCACCCTTGTCCGCCAGCATCAGGACATACTCTTCAACTGCTGTCAGCAGGGCGTATTCATTCTCCTGCGGCTGAGAAATATAATACTCATACAATCCAGCGGCAGCAAGCTCCCTGTCGCTCATTCTTTTTGTATCGTACATAGCATAAGACCTGAGCCTTTTAAGCTCCTCAAAACCCATAGGCTGAGCTTTGAATATATCAACAAATTTGCAGGCATAGTCAGTCTTTCCCATTTTTCCGGCAGCGTCGATACACTCATCAAGTGTAAAATCCTCAAGCGCCGGAAAATAGTCTGCATAAAGATCTTTATCATAACCGCAGAAGCAGTCGAAATTTGCGTTTTTGGCACGTTTAAAAAGGCTGTCGTCGTCAGGTGAAGCATATTTTTGAAGCATGGCTGAAAGCAGCTCAATATTTACTCCAATGCCCTGAAAGGACTCATTCTCACGGGAAATGACTTCACTTACAAAAAGCTCTCTCACAGCATCTTCAATGCTCTCCGGTTCAAATTCTCCATACATCAGACCGTAGCAGAGCCTTGTCCTGTTGGTATAGTTGCTGTCGGTATTACCGTATTTTTCATCCTTTTCCAGACAATAAAGATAATCCTGTTTGTCACCGGACAGATAACGCTCAGCATCATTCCTGCACTCGGCTATCATCTGTTTCAACAGTTCCATATACTCCATGACCCTTCTCCTCCTTAAACAGCCAGAAACTGAGATCAATATTGAATATTAACTTATATTATATCATAAAAGCGAAGCCGTGTCAAACAGGAGCAGATCATATTTCTCTCAGCAGCCAGAATCTGTCCGGGCAGTCCGGTATTATCATAATATCTATCTCTTCTTCCCGGCAAAGCATTTCTGCTTTGCTTTGAGAGATCCAGCACGAAGAATCAAGAATGCCGTTTATCGTTTTCCCTTCATATTCATATTTCAGCATTATCCCCCAGGAATTTTCCCTGCGGTATAACTCCGGCTCACGGGCAATGACTATAACTCCACCATACTTATAATCGCCCCGTCTGCTGCTGCGCTTTATATCAGATGCCACCGCTGCTGTCCCGAAAATAAGTGCGATCACAGCAACTATCCCCTTGATCACCACAGCGATCAATATCAGCCATATCATCACTTTCAGTATCCAGCACAAGCTCACGATCATATATAATAACGTCATAATAACAGCTCCCTTCATACTTTCTGATCAGTTTCAGCTCAACAGATCACTATAATCTGATCATATCCATATTTTACCAATTAAAAGTATGCTTTACAAGCTGTTGTTCGTCACTCAGCAAATGACATCTGTAACAAAAAAATGCCCCGGATTATTTCACCAGGGCATTGATATTGATTTATTCTGTTTTATATGTTATAATTTACTTGGAGATAAGTGCAAGTGTATCTCTTGCAATGAGCAGCTCCTCGTTTGTGGGAACGATCCATACCTCGATCTTTGAATCAGGAGTTGAGATCTTTGTGAGCTT
>CAMNFW010000031.1 GCA_946537565.1 uncultured Ruminococcus sp.
TAGCAAGCGTCAACGTGAGCTAAAAAAGTGCTGTATGCGATCGTATGTTACAAATGCCGGAAAGAGTGAGCGAGTTTACGAGCGGCAACGTGAGTTGAAAAAACGTGAGTTAAAAAAAAGGGTTGCAAAAAGGGGGGAGGTGTGGTATAATAGGGGTGGATATTGTTTGCGGTAAGATCAAACGAATTGTGGTAAATGCATTGCGTCAACCGTAAAAATTGCCCGGAATACACTGCATGACGTAAACAAGCAAAAATGTAGAGTAATGCAAAATGTTAGTGTTGAAGCACTGCGGAAAATAAGGAGGTGCATTATGAGTTCTGACCCTTATGGGAATGTGAAAATTTATTCCATACTCCGGCAGGCTTGTAATGCTTCTGCGCCGGAGTAAATCCCGGCGAAAGGAGATTCTCTGCAATAGCAGATAATACTTATCATGATCAATTACTATACTTTTGAAAACGGCAAGATCTGTCAGCTCAATGAAGTTCAGAACGGCTGCTGGGTCTCTGTCGTTGACCCCTCTTCTCAGGAAATTAATCTGCTGATCGATAAATTTGGTCTCGACAGCGGCTTCGTTAAATCTTCCCTCGATGAAGAGGAATCTTCCCGTATCGAACGTGAGGACGATCAGACCCTCGTCATCATAGACACCCCAGTCTCTTCTAAAGATGATGCCGATAACCTGCTGTTCTTCACTATGCCTATCGGTATTATCCTGACTGAGGAAAATGTCTTCACTATCTCCCTCCAGAAATCCCAGATCATCAACGATGCAGTCAGCGGCGTTATCCGTAACTTCCGTCCCAGCTTCAAAACCCGTTTCGTTCTCCAGCTGCTGCTCAGGATCGCTGCTCTGTTCTTAACTTATCTGAAACAAATTGATAAAATTTCATCAGCCGCTGAACAACAGCTCCACGATGCTATGAAAAATGAGCTTCTTATGCAGCTCCTCGCCCTCGAAAAATCCCTCGTTTATTTCTCTACTTCCCTTAAAGCTAATGAGGCTACTATCGAAAAAATCTTCCGTGGCAGAGTTATCAAACTCTATGACGAGGATCAGGACCTGCTCGAAGATGTCCTCATCGAAATGAAACAGGCTATCGAAATGGCAAGCATCTACACCGGTATCCTCTCCAGTATGATGGACGGCTTCTCTTCTGTTATCTCCAATAACCTGAATATCGTCATGTGGAGACTCACTATCGTCACTATCCTCATGGAAATCCCTAATATAATCTTCGCCCTCTACGGTATCAATACCGTTGACCTGCCTATCCCTTATACCTGGTTCCCTATCAGCCTTGCCGCTTTCCTGACTATCGTCGCTGCTATCATTCTTATGAAGTGGAAGAAAAAATAATCTCTCCTGTGATCGTTTTTCTGCCCGGCTAAGCTGTCTGACGGCGGCTTTCACTATTAAGATTATTATTCCTCTGGAGTTGATACAATGACACGAAAATCTGCCTCAAACTGCGATACCTGCACTTATTATGTCTACGACGATGACTACGACTGCTATACCTGTATGATCAATCTCGATGAGGACGAAATGGCTCACTTCCTGCAAGGTACTAATTACTCCTGCCCATATTACCGCCTCGACGATGAATACGGCGTTGTCAGACACCAGAATTAATAAAAAAAATTGAGCACCCGAAAGTGCTCTTTTTTTTATCGGCTTTTAATGTTAAATATTTTTAGATCAATTTTTTATATGCCGCAGACTTTTTCAGCTCTCTTCCTGTATGACCTTCCAAAGCTCACGGGCTGTTTCAATATTAACTCCAGCTGTGACCGCAAGCTCCTCCGGCGATGCCTTGAGAAGATTGTCCCTGGTCTTGTATTTCAGCATTATCTTATCCGCTTTTTTCTGACCTATGCCCTTTACTGTCAGCAGTACGGAGCTGTAGGTCTTTTTCTTATGCCGAGAGTGCATGAAGCTGACTGAATAACGGTGTACCTCGTCCTGAATCCGGGTCACAAGGTCAAAGGCTGAGCGTATATGGTTTATTTGTATCTCTCTGCCGCCGGTGGCTATGGCACGGGTGCGGTGCTTGTTATCCTTCACCATGCCGAAAAGTGCTATATTCAATCCCAGCTCTCTAAGCAGCGGCTGGATCGTGTTAACGTGTCCCTTTCCGCCGTCAAGAAGTATCAGGTCAGGTGTACGGTTGAAATACTCATCTCCGTCCTGGTTGATAATGTGCATAAGTCTCCGCTTAAGCACCTCACGCATACTGCCATAGTCGTTCTGGAGCTGTTGTTCTTTTATGGTGAAACGCTTATAGGCTTTTTTCTGGGGTCTGCCGTCCTCAAATACCACCATTCCTGCTACCATTGATTCTGACGAAAGATTCGATATGTCATACGCTTCGATATACTTAGGCGGACGCTCCAGTCCCAGCAGCTTTCCCAGCTGTTCAAGGGCTATGACCTCTCTTCCTGTCCGGTCATTTTTCAGCGCCGCATACTCTGCGGAATTATTCTTTGCCAGTCTCAGCAGCTCAAAAAGCCTGCCCTTCTGAGGCTGCTGAAGCTTTACGCTTCTGCCGGTTCTTTTCTCCAGCATTTCGGTGATTATATCACTCTCCGCCGGAATATGGTCAACGGCTATTATCTTCGGTATATCCTCACGGCTGTGATAATACTGGGCAAGAAATAAACTCAGTATATCCTCCTCAGTTTTTTCAAGCTCGAAAACTGCCTTGTCATACAAACGGTTTTCACGGTACATCAAAACTGAAACATATATTCCTTCATAAAATTCCGCTATGCCTATTACGTCTGCTGACTCAACTCCGCTGTTTATCATTTTCTGCTTTTCTGATGCCTTCTTGACCGCTATTATCCTGTCTCTCAACAGCGCTGCTTTCTCAAAATCAAGCTCCTCTGCTGCCTGCATCATCTCCCGTTCCATGCGCTCTACTGAATCTGCACTTCCGGAGCGTATAAATTCCACTGCCTGTTCAACGGTATTCCGGTAGGTCTCCTTGTCAATGTTTCCCCGGCATACTCCCATGCACAGCTTTATCTGATAGTTCAGGCAAGGTCGCTGTTTGCCGAAATCCTGCGGAAAACGTCTTGTGCAGGTGGGAAGCATGAACACCCGGTTCGCCTCATTCACCGCTTCCTTTGTAACTGTTCCGCTGATATACGGTCCGAGATATCTGCCGCCTGCCTGCGTATTCTTTTCATTGGTGATGCGTGGATATTCTTCATCTGAGATCCGGATATAATGATATCCCTTGTCATCTTTAAGCAGGATATTATACTTCGGCTTATGCTGCTTTATCAGGCTGCATTCCAGCAGCAGCGCTTCACATTCACTGTCGGTAACAATGAAATCATAGTCATACACGTTCGAGACCATTGCGGCTACCTTCGGAGTATGATCTGGATTCTCCCGAAAATAACTGGTCACTCGGTTTTTCAGGTTTTTAGCCTTGCCGATGTATATTATGCCGCTGTCCTTATTTCTCATTATATAAACTCCCGGCGAGCTGGTCAGCTTTGACGTTTTCTCCCGGAGATACGGCAGTCTTTGATTCATCATATTCCTCCTTCCTGTGGAAAGCTCTTAGGGGGAAAACCCCTTTTCCTAAAACTTTTAGCTTCTTGATGTATAGCTGCTGATTTCCGCCGCCCATGAAAAGTAAACTGTCACTGAACCGCCGTTGTTAAAAAAGTAACATGAACCAAAATCGGATTACAGAAATAGTTGCACCACAAAGTACCGCAGATGTCGTTGTGCTGTATGCGATCGAAATGTAACTAATCACGAAAAGAGTAAGCGAGTTTATGAGCGGCAACGTGAGCCAAAAAAGTGCTGTATGCGATCGTATGTTACAAATTTCAAAAAGAGTGAGCGAGTTTATGAGCGGCAACGTGAGCCAAAAAAACGTGAGCCAAAAAAAAGCGGATATGGTATCCGCTTTTTTTGATTATTATGCCTCTTCCTTTGAGGATTTCTTGCCGCCGGACTTGCCCTTTCTCTTGTTCTCTATCCATGACCATGTTACCGGTGCTACGAACAGTGATGTGTAAGTTCCGGAGATAAGTCCAAATACCAGCGGAAGTGAGAAGCTCAGCAGTGATGTGTAACCGCTTACCAGCACTACGATCGTTACTATCACCATCGTTCCGATTGTTGTGACAGATGTTCTTATCGAACGGGTAAGTGACTGCGTACAGCCTAAATTGATAAGCTGATTCAGTGTTGCCTTCGGATAAAGCGTTCTGTTCTCACGGATACGGTCGTATATTACGATGGTATTGTTAATTGAATAACCCAGTATCGTCAGTATTACTGCTACTACATTGGAGTTGAACTCGAATCCAAATATGATCGATGCTGCCAGTGCTACTGCCAGATCCTGACAAAGTGCAAGCACTGAGCAGATACCTGCTGTCCAGCCGCCTATCTTGCGGAATCTTATCGCAATGTATATGATGATCACTATTGCCGCAAATATTATCGCTATAAGACACTTAAGCAGGAATTCTCGTCCAGATGTCGGGCTTACATCGTTGGAGTCCGAAAGCTCAATTTCATTGTCCGGCATCGCTGTCTGGAGCGCTTCTGTAAGCTCATGCTGTCTGTCAGCGGTTAAGCCTTCGTTTGATGTAAACGAAATTGTCATTTCCCTTCCGCCGCTGTTAAGACTCTCACCAGTACGAACTGTTACATTCGTATCAACTACGCCCTTTACTGTGCTTTCAACATCTGCGGTGCTGATATCGCCGCTGTAGGTGTAAGTCAGCATTGTGCCGCCCTTGAACTCGATCGCAAGCTTTACTCCTCTGATAAGTATTCCCAGAAGAATCGCTGCAATTACACAGATTCCGATCACAAGGATCATTTTCTTCTTCCCGCAAAAGTTATATGCTTTAATATTCTCGATAGCGTTAACCTTTGCTTCGGAGGTTTTCTTTTTCTTGCTCACTTTTCTTCACCTCCATAAAGCTTTCTGTTCTGGAGTCCCTTGAACTTTGAAAGGGAGGTTACCATAAGTCTTGCAAAGAATACACCAAAGATGAAATTGCATACTACACCTGCAAGGAGTGTGAAGCCAAAGGAGTATACTACACCCTCAGTTGTTGCTCCAAACATGAAGAATATCGTCTTGTTCAGTATCTTCGAGAAGAAACTGCTCGGTACGCCAAATGCACCCATAAGTATTACTGCAATAAGTACGTTGGTTACATTACCGTCAAGGATTGCAGAAAATGCTCTCTTGTAAGCAACTCTTATTGATGAATCCAGGGATTTTCCGCTGCGAAGCTCTTCCTTTATACGCTCACCTGTGATGATGTTTGCGTCAACTCCCATGCCGACTGAAAGTATGATACCTGCAATGCCGGGGATTGTAAGGGTCGAGCCGGGCATAAAGCCAAACCAGCCTGTTATCGCTGCAAGTGATCCTGCGATCTGTCCGCACAGTGCAAGTACAGCTACAAAACCAGGCAGCCTGTAAAGTACGATCATGTAAATAGCTATGAATATGAATGCGATAAGTCCTGCAAGAAGAATCGCATCAAGTGATCCTTCACCCATTGTCGGTGAAATGGTTTTGAAGCTCTTGGTCTCCATTTTGAACGGGAGCGCACCGGAATTGATCTGGTCAGACAGCTGCTTTGCAGACTCGTTGGTGAAGTTTCCGGTGATAACTGCGTTTCCGTCAGTGATAGCGCTGTTTACGGAAGGTGCGGATATCATTGTGCTGTCCATCCATATGGATATCGGTGTGCTTGAACCAGCCAGCTCTGCGGTCGCTTCTGCAAACTTTGATGCGCCGTTGGAGTTGAGTGAGAGCAGCACTACCCACTGATAGTCGCCGTAATCATCCGGCTGCTGTCCATAGCTTGCCTCTGCAATGTCCTCGCCGTTGAGAACTATCTCGCCGGTGGGAACAGTATTTCCGTCCTCATCAGTTTCAGAATCAGTGCCCTTGCGGAAGGTCAGCTCAGCCATTTCGCCCAGCTCCTTTACGGCAGCTTCCGGGTCGAAGTTGCTCTCTCCTGCCTGCCAGGGGAAACGAACGATGATCCTGTCGCTCTTATTGTCGCTGTATACCTCGTTATCGTTGATACCAAGAGAGCTAAGTCTTGTCTTGATTATCTCGGTGGCAGCATCCAGCTGAGCTTCTGTGGCATCATAGTCACCGGCAGGTGCGAAAGTCACGTCAACACCGCCCTTGATGTCTATACCCAGTCGGATATCATCAACGCCTTTTACGACAACAGTCTCGTTGTCACCATAGAAATAATTGAATCCTAAGGTTGCCGAAACTGCAAACAGAACAATAAAAGCAACGACGATGAAGAAAGTCGATTTTCCAATCTTTTTCACAGTCATGCCTCCTATTCAGATATGCCGGCTCTTCCTTCTCAGCAGACTGTGAGCTGCCGGCGGTAAAAAATTTTTCCCTGCATATCTTTGATTATGTGTCTCTACGACAATTATATTTATTGTACTATAATTTTCTAAAAAAGTCAAGCATAACGCAGAATACAATGTATTTTTTAAATTATTGCACAATTATCCTCAGTGTTACTGTTGCACAATAAACAAAAATCAGCCCTGCCCTGCTTTTCTCAATTTCAGGAGATATACCAGGTACAGCAGTATAGTTCACTGATATTACTTAAAATGCTTCTGGGATACCTTAAGCCTGTTCATCGCACGGTTGAGGGCTGCCTGAGTCTGGTAGTACTCAACTATGCTCTGCTTCTGGCGGAGCGCTTCTTCGGCACGCTGTTTTGCTTCCTCAGCACGCTTTATGTCTATCTCCTCCGGAAGCTCGCAGGAATCCGCAAGTATTACTGCCCTGTCCGGCTGCACCTGTATGAATCCCTCGGATATGGCGGCGTATTTCCACTGTCCGTCCACCATATATTTCAGCTCTCCCGTGGGAAGCACAGTTACCAGCGGCTCGTGACCTGCCATTATTCCCATGAGACCGTCTATCGCTGTTATCACAAGATGCTCGGTCTCGCCCTGAAAAAATATGCGGTCAGTTGCGATTATTTCGAGTTTAAAGGTCTTTGCCATAATGACCTCCTTATGCCTCGTGTTCTATCTGTCTTGCCTTTGCAAGTACATCGTCGATAGTTCCTGCCATAAGGAAGGCTGCCTCCGGATAATCGTCCATGTCGCCTTCGATTATTGCCTTGAAGCCTTCGATAGTATCCTTAAGCGGCACATATTTGCCCTTGAGACCTGTGAAATTCTCCGCAACATTGAAGGGCTGAGAAAGGAATTTCTGTATCTTTCTTGCACGGTATACAGCCAGCTTATCCTCTTCGTCCAGCTCCTCCATGCCAAGTATCGCAATGATATCCTGCAATTCCTTGTATTTCTGGAGCAGCTCCTGGGTACGTCTTGCCACAGAATAATGCTCCTCGCCTACAACGTCCGGCTCCAGTATTCTTGAATTGGATTCAAGGGGATCAACTGCCGGATATATTCCCTGCTCTACTATCTTTCGGGAAAGAACCGTCGTCGCATCAAGGTGGGCAAAGGTTATTGCCGGTGCCGGGTCGGTAAGGTCGTCAGCCGGAACGTAAACTGCCTGAACTGACGTGATAGAGCCGTTTTTAGTTGAAGTGATACGCTCCTGAAGCTCGCCCACTTCCGTTGCAAGTGTAGGCTGATAGCCAACCGCCGAGGGCATTCTTCCCAGAAGCGCTGAAACCTCTGAGCCTGCCTGTACATATCTGAAAATATTATCTATGAACAGCAGAACGTCCTTATGCTCTCTGTCACGGAAATATTCCGCCATTGTAAGTCCTGTCTGCGCCACTCGCATACGGGAGCCGGGCGGTTCATTCATCTGTCCGAATACAAGAGCTGTCTTTGCTATAACTCCTGATTCCTGCATTTCGTTCCAGAGATCGTTTCCTTCACGGGAACGCTCACCTACTCCGGTGAATATGGAATATCCGCCGTGTTCAGTGGCAATATTCCGTATAAGCTCCTGGATAAGCACTGTCTTTCCGACACCTGCTCCTCCGAAAAGTCCTACCTTACCGCCCTTTGCATAAGGTGCGATAAGGTCGATTACCTTGATACCTGTTTCCAGTATCTCAACTACCGGGCTTTGATCCTGGAAGGACGGAGCTTTTCTGTGTATCTCCCATTTCTCCTCAGTTTCAACATCGCCCTTCTTGTCTATTGGCTCGCCCAGAACATTGAACATTCTGCCCAGCGTTTTTTCACCTACAGGCACTTTTATGCACGCACCTGTGGCTGTTACTTCCATATTCCTGCTGAGTCCCTCGCTGGTGGCAAGCATTATACAGCGGACTATCCGGTTTCCCATATGCTGGGCAACTTCCATTACACGCTGTTTTCCGTCAAGCTCAACTGTGAGAGCGTCCCTGATGTTGGGAAGCTTTCCGGTGGGAAACTCAACGTCGATAACAGGTCCTATGACCTGAGTTATCCTGCCTTTTTCCATTTTTTTCAGGCAACTCCTTTCGGGTTTATATGCAGCTGCCTTAAGTGAACTGTGCCACGCACCGTCCTTAAAGCCGCCTGCCTGTCAGTTATCTGCTCCGCAGCTTTTCCGGCAGGATCATCTCACTGCCTTTGCTGTGAAGTCAGCTCTTAATCTTCTTTAAGACCGTTGGCACCGCCGCAGACCTCGGTTATCTCCTGAGTTATTGCAGCCTGTCTTGCCCGGTTATACATCAGCGAAAGGTCTTTTATCATATCCTTTGCACTGGTGGTGGCTGCGTCCATTGCCGTCATTCTCGACTGCTGCTCACAGCAGAACGCTTCTACCATTGCACCGTAGATTATACCCTTTGCATACTGGGGTATGAGATAATCCATTACCTCCTCCGGCGACGGCGAGAACGATGCCTTCGGCAGCTTCTTTATTGTGCCGTCCGCAGCCTTTCCGAAATGCCGCCGCTCAAAAGGCAGCAGCCGGAGAGTTCTTGTCTCCTGAACATTCGATGTGACCATATCGGTATACAGCAGGTATACTTCGTCCAGCTCTCTTGCCTTGAACTTTTCTATCACAAGCTCAGCTATCTCCATTGCCCTGTAGAGGGTGGGATTCTGGGTGGTGTAGAGAAATTCACTGTCAACGCTGGCTTTGTTCTCATTCCTGCTCCTGCGCTGGAAGTACATTCTTCCAACCTGTCCCATTACGAACAGATAGCAGTTGCTGAGGTCAGCAGTCTCGTTCAGGGTCTGCTCGGCATATTTCAGTATGTTATGATTATAGCTTCCGCAGAGTCCCTTGTCTGCGGTTATGACGATATATCCCTTTTTGCGCTTATCCTCCGGAATATCCGAACGTCTGTCAAAAAACAGCTGCTTGGTATGGGGAGTATGTTCAAGGACGCTTTCAATGGTCTCCTGGAGCTTGTAAAAATACGGCTCGGTGGAATCCAGGGATTTTCTCGCCTTTTTAAGCTTTGAAGAGGACATAAGATACATCGCATTGGTTATTTTCAGTATCTGCTGTATACTTGCTATCCTCTCCCTGATCTCTCTCATATTGGGCATAGCTTCACCCCTTATTCCTCATAGGCTGTGAGTATCTTCTCAATGCGCTCCATAAGGTCATCGGTAAGCACCTTTCCTTCGTCGATCTCAGTGATTATATCCTGACCGTAGGAACGGATATAGCTCATAAGATCACTGCAATGCTCCTTAAGCTCCTTAAGCGGTATGCCGTCAAAGAAACCATGCTGGGCTGCATAGAGAAGTATGACCTGTTCATGGTGGGGCAGCGGATTGTACAGCGGCTGTTTCAGCAGCTCTGTAAGCATATGTCCGTGGTTGAGCAGATCGGTGGTGGACTGGTCAAGCTCTGAGGAGAACTGTGTGAATATCTCCATTTCCTTGAACTGGGCAAGGTCTATACGGAGATTTCCCGATGCCTTTTTCATTGCCTTTGTCTGGGCTGCACCGCCTACACGGGATACCGAAAGTCCATAGTTGACTGCCGGACGAAGACCTGAATTGAACAGCTCGCTCTCCAGGAATATCTGTCCGTCTGTTATGGATATAACGTTGGTGGGGATATATGCTGAGATATCTCCCGCAAGTGTTTCTATTACCGGCAGTGCTGTAAGCGAACCGCCGCCGTGTTCATCGTCAAGACGGCTGGAGCGTTCAAGAAGCCTTGAATGAAGATAGAATACATCTCCAGGATATGCCTCTCGTCCCGGCGGTCTGTGAAGAAGCAGCGACATCGCACGGTATGCAACTGCGTGCTTTGAAAGGTCATCGTATATTATCAGCACATCTTTGCCCTTTGACATGAAATATTCAGCTATAGCTGTGCCTGAATACGGCGAAATGTACTGGAATGGCGCAGGCTCGCTGGCTGAGGCTGATACTACTACTGTATAAGCCATTGCATTGTACTTCTTAAGAGTATTCACCACCTGTGCAACTGTTGAGGACTTCTGTCCGATTGCAACGTATACACAGATAACGTCCTGACCTCTCTGGTTTATTATCGTATCAATTGCGATAGAAGTCTTTCCGGTCTGGCGGTCGCCTATGATAAGCTCACGCTGTCCCCGTCCGATAGGGAACATCGAATCTATCGCAAGTATACCCGTCTGGAGCGGCACGCTTACCGGCTTTCGCTCAATAACGCCAGGTGCTTCACGCTCAATAGGAAAGTAATCCTCTGCTTTTATTGTGCCCAGTCCATCAATAGGACTTCCCAGCGCATCGACTACTCTTCCCAGAAGCTCGTCACTTACACCGATTCCGGCACGCTTTCCTGTTCTGACTACCGACGAACCTTCCGTCAGTCCGTGGTCATCGCCAAGAAGCACTACGCCTACGCCCTTTTCTTCAAGATTCTGTACGATACCCCTGACACCGGTCTCGAACTCCACCAGCTCGCCGTACATTACAGAATTCATTCCCTTTACGGAAGCTATACCGTCGCCCAGTCTTACGATGAAGCCGGTCTCAGTAGCACCGGACTTTACTTCAAAATCCTTGACCTCAGTTTTGAGAACGGATATGATATCGCTTTTTGCTGACGGCTTGTCAGCGTTATTTTCTGCAACTTCCGCAGCCTTGCTTTGGAGCGTATCCTTCATAAGTCTGAGGCTTGTGCGGTAGCTCTTATCGTACTCGATATCGCCGGCTGTAAGGATAAAACCGCCCAGGATATCCGGGTCCTTCCGGTACTCGATATCCACGTCCTCCTTGACGAATCTTTCCATTATGAATTTTTTAAGGTCAGCCTGCTGAGTGTCGGTAAGAGGCGTAACATAGCGGACTACGACCTTTATGCTGCCCTGCTTTTCGATAAGCACATCGGTATACTCTTCAAGTATATCCTTAACTTTTTCAACAGCACCGTTCCGCACTGCGCTCATCATGAAGCGTTCAAGGCTTGCCGGAAACAGCTTTTTTATGATGCTGTTTTTCTCGTCATAAGTCACAAGGGGATTTGACAGAGTTTCAGCCACGTCCGGACAGGCTGTGAAGACATTCTTTGCCGCAGCTGTATCCTCCCTGGATATATTCAGGCGGATAAGCTCTTTAAGCATATCCTTCGGATTCACCTTCATGAAGCGTCATCCTCCTTCTGAGAGAGGAATTCATCGACCAGCTTACGGTTCTTTTCGTCGTCAAGATTTGCGCCGACCACCTTTGATGCAGCTTCGATAGCCAGGTCAGCGATCTCGGACTGAGCCTGCTGGAGAACTCTTCTGCGCTCGTTCTCGATAGTTTTTCCGGCATCAGCGATTATCTGGTCAGCCTCTTCCTGGGATTTTTTGATGATAGCAGCCTTTTCGTTCTCTGCGTCCTCATGGGCTTTCATGATGATTTTTTCAGCCTCAGCCTTGGCGTCGCCCAGGTCTTCCTCATACTGTTTTTTAATCTCCTCAGCCTCCTGCTTAGCTTTCTCAGCATCGTCTATATCCTTCTGAATGGACTGAGTTCTGTCGTCCATGAGCTTATTGATAGGCTTGAAGAGAAAAATTCTGAGAAGTATGAAGAGCAGGATTATATTGACTGCCGGCCAGATGAAATTCCATATATTTACATCAAGCATCGTGCCGTCCAGTGCAGAGCCTTCCTCTGCAACTGTAATGATATTCCAGCTGCTGATATTCAGCAATGTGCTAAACATAGTTACTCTTCCTTTCAGTCAGATTATTTAAGCAGAAAGATTATAAGTATCGCAATTACGAAGCCATAGATAGCTGTTGCTTCTGCCAGAGCGCAGCCGAGAAGGAGCGCCTTGTTGATATCACCCTTAGCCTCCGGCTGACGGGCAATGGATTCTGCTGCCTTTGCGGTAGCCAGACCGATTCCTATACCTGCGCCTGCACCGGTGAGAACGGCGATAGCAGCGCCTAATGCAATAGTTGACATAAAATTTACCTCCGGTATTTTTTTGCTGTGGACGGCTTGATATTGCAGCTGAATCACAAATTTCCGTTTTCAGCCGGGCAGCTCATGCCGTTCGTTTTCCCGGCTCATCACTTGAGCAGGAATATGATAAGTATAGCGATTACGAAGCCGTAGATAGCGGTTGCTTCTGCCAGCGCACAGCCAAGAAGGAGTGCCTTGTTGATGTCGCCCTTAGCCTCCGGCTGACGAGCGATAGATTCTGCTGCCTTTGCGGTAGCCAGACCGATTCCTATACCTGCGCCTGCGCCTGTAAGAACGGCGATAGCAGCGCCTAATGCGATAGTGCTCATAGTATTTTCCTCCTGATCATATTATTTAGCTTTTGCAGTATTGTGGTGTTCTTCTTCCTCTGCGCCCTCCATTGCCTCTGCCATGAACAGCGAGGTCAGGAAGACGAAAACATACGCCTGGATACAGCCGTCGAAAATATCAAAATAAAAGCTCAGCACCAGCGGTACTCCCACTGGTATAACCATTTTTATAAGCTCCATTACTACGAATGCGCCCAGTACGTTTCCGAAAAGTCGCATACAAAGTGACAGAGGTTTTATGAACAGCTCCAGGATATTTATTGGCAGCAGCAGCGGCATTGGTTCGATGAAGCTGTGCAGCCAGCCGCCGAAGCCACGCTCACGGATACCGCTGAACTGTATCAGAAGTATCGCAAAAGCTGCCATTGCAGCGGTTACGCCGATATCCTTCGTTGGCGGTCTGAGACCAAACAGTCCCACGATATTTGATATACCTATATAAATAAGGAATGTTTCCAGTATCGGCAGATATTTTTTACCCTTCGGACCGAGTATTTCCAGGAAGAAATTATTCATCCAGTTGATACCTATTTCCAGCAGACACTGTGTACCTGTGGGGACTTTTTTAAGTTTTCTGACCAGAAGTATTGAAGCGATGACCACCACCAGCATTATACCCCAAGTCATTACGCAGGATTCCGGGACGGGAATTCCGCCAAAAATTGGTATTGTAAAAGCTGTCCTGCATTCAAGCTCTTCCATAAGCTTTTCACCGATGTCCATACTTTTACACCTTCTTTCGTTATAAGAATAGAAAAACGGAGCCAGCGCACTGCATTGAACTCCGTTGTTTTGCCAGATTAGCGTGTGCAGTATATATTTGTCCTGCCGGACTTTTATTCCGGAGGCATCAATGCCCACCTGTTAATTATAAAACAAATCCACAACAAAGTCAATACTTCATTTAAAATTTTTTTAGCTCAC
>CAMNFW010000032.1 GCA_946537565.1 uncultured Ruminococcus sp.
GGCTAAGGGTTATTACATCACTTGCCGAAGATGTATCGCTGTTCAGCCTGCTCTTCATTATTCTGTTCGGATAATGTGCAATACAAGTAGTATTAGCAAACATAAAGCGAGAGGCTGTTCTGCTGCGGAAATGAGAGGTATCTGTTTCAGGTTCACGCTCCTCTGCTCACAAAGAAGTGTTGTCCGGTAAAGCAACTGGTTCAGTGTTTTTATTTTTTACAATATATGTAAATGAATATGGTCTATTAAAAGTTTTGATGGACTATTATTACATCCGCTGTCGATTGTTGTCGGCTTATGTCGGAACGTGTCGGAAAAAATATAAATTTTGGAAATATATTTTTGGAAAATACTTGCATTTTTCTTAATTTGATGTTATAATAGTTTTGTAATATTGCTGAGGTGATCGCAATGAAGAAGATTTTCTCTGCACTGGCTTCACTTTTGTTGTTCGTGGGCTGTGTGCCTGATAATGCTGACTTCTCATCTTTTCTCGCAGAAAAAAACGGATCGAATTCTTCTCAGCAGTCTGCTTCCGCCGAAGATGAATGGGTCAACGGAATCGTTGAGACTGATGATAATGGCGTGAGTACCTTTATTTGCCCTGTCTTCTCAATTTCTGAGACAGGCAGCTGGAGTATATCATGTGCAGAAAGATATTACAAAAATGAGCATTATGTCTCTTTTACTAACACATCAACTCAACAGGGAAATGTTGCGGTAATAGCTTATACCGGCGACAAGAAGTCAAGTCCTTCTGAGCTGCTGGAAAAACAGGGTTTCGACATTCAGAATGCCCAAAATACGACATTTCTCGGTTATGATGCTTTATATGTTACCAGTGAGGTAACTGCAAATAAATCCTACCGCACGGACTATTATGTTTTCGAGACAGATAAGGCTGTATTTGAAGTCGGTGAATTTTTTTACCGTGACAGCTCTTTCTATGAAAATGACAAGGGTTCAGCGGAGCTTTTACTCAGTGGCATTGAAGTTTACTGAGTACATTCGGAGGTTTTAAATGGATAAGGTTCTGGTTGTTGGCGGCGGTGGCCGTGAACACGCTATCATTACGAAGCTGGCGGAAAGCCCGCTTATCGAAAAATTATACTGTACTCCCGGCAACGGCGGTATTTCTAAATATGCAGAGTGTTTCGGCGTAGGAGCAACAGATATAGATGGTGTTGTTCAGCTGGCAAAACAGCTTCAGCCGGACATGGTTGTGGTCGCCCCAGACGACCCCTTAGTTATGGGTATGGTGGACAGGCTCAGGGCGGAAGGCTTCAGAACCTTCGGACCTGTTGCTGATGCCGCTATAATAGAAGGTTCCAAGGTTTTCTCCAAGGAGCTTATGAAAAAATTTAATATTCCTACTGCTTACTATGAAGTGTTTACGGAAAGCGAAAAAGCTATCAATTATCTCAAACAGCAAGACAGCTATCCGGCAGTTATCAAAGCAGATGGTCTCGCCCTCGGAAAAGGTGTTATAATAGCACAAAATGAAGAAGAAGCGATCAAAGCAGTCCACGATATGATCGATGAACTGAAATTCGGTAAAAGCAGCGCAAGAATTGTTATCGAAGAATTTTTAACAGGACCAGAAGTCTCAGTACTTTCCTTCACAGACGGAAATACTATCGTTCCAATGATATCGTCTATGGATCACAAACGTGCCCTGGACGGTGATCAGGGCCTAAATACCGGCGGCATGGGTACGGTTTCCCCGAATCCATACTATACCGAGGATATTGCAAAGGAGTGCATGGAAAAAATTTTCCTGCCCACTGTCAGTGCTATGAAAGCTGAGGGCAGGACATTTGAAGGCTGTTTGTATTTCGGTCTTATGCTAACTCCGAAGGGTCCGAAGGTTATTGAGTACAATTGCCGTTTTGGCGACCCGGAAACTCAGGTTGTACTTCCTATGCTGGATGCTGATCTTTATGAGATCTTCAATGCGATCTATGACCACAAGCTTGATCAGGTTGATATCAAGTGGCATGAAGGCAGCTGTGCGTGTGTTGTAATGGCAAGCGGCGGCTATCCTGAAAGCTATCCGAAGGGTATTCCTATGGAAGGCTTTGACGATATGGGACAGGTTGAAGGCTGTTTTGTTTATCATGCCGGTACTAAGCTCGATGACGAGGGCAGATTCCTTACTAACGGCGGCAGAGTTATTGGTGTCACCGCTAAGGGAAGCACTCTCAGAGAAGCACTGGATACAGCTTACAAGGGCGTTGATAAGATCAGCTTTGAAGGCGCTCATTTCAGAAAAGACATTGGTCAGAGAGCGCTTAAGGCTCTTAACTAAGGTTTCGTCATGCACGAGAAACTGACCAGAGGACTCCAGCTGGGTTTCATCGGAAATCTCCTGTTTATAATTTTTGGTTTGATCTGCGCTGTATACTACGCCACTTTTGACGGTGAATCCATTCACTCTCAGGTGCTTGAAGCTGTGGCTTATTTCACAGAGTGTATGGGATTTGTTCTTCTGGTTATAGCTGATGTTCTTATGATCACCAGCATGAGAGCAAGAAAGATCATGAAGATCCTGTTCTCATTATATATAGCTCTTGAAGTTACAATGATGATACTTGAGCTGAATTTCGGAGGCTGGGAGTTCTATAGACCCTATTCTCTGGCATTGGCAATAGTTCATTCAGTTGTATCGGCAGCGGTATGTTTCTCCTTCTTACAGCTTGACGCAAAAAAAACCAAGCTCGAACTTGCAGTGATAATATGTGTTGCAATTATCCTTTTTGGAATGTTCGGCAACATAATGGGGATCAGAGTATATTTCAGTATTGCTTTCAATGCAGTCAGCTTCAGTGTTCTGTTCTTCATGATACTCAGGCTGTTGAAAATTGAAGAGATCGAGATAGACTGTTTCGGAGACAAAGAACGTGAACAAGGTTTCAAGAGTACGTTTTTTGACTGAACGCAGTTAAGTTGACTTAAAATGTCACTCCGGTTTCTAATTGGCGATAATCTGTTTGGATTCGGAAGACAGCTCAGCGATTGTCTTTCAGTTTTTGAAATAAATTCAGTTTGTACTGATAATATGATAGCAAGTTTTACTGAAAAGCTTTTATCTGAAAGTTATGATGGTATAATAATCTCCGCTTCTTCTCAAAGAGCGGAGATTTTTGATTATGTGGCAAAGCTTAAAAATGATTACCCGGAAATGCTGATTTTCATTCTTCTGTACAGCGGAAACAGCGTGATCAGAGAAACTTTCATCAGCTGCGGAGTTGACCGGGTAATGGTAATGCCGATGCTTGTAACTGAAATAACATCACGAGTGCTAAGGGTGCTGTACGATTCCGGAAAAGGTACTGCTGATCCAGATGTGGCGGAATTTATGCTGGAAACCGGACTGAGCTGGCGGTCTGACAGCTTCAGGTATCTTTGCAGTGCAATCGAGATATACCTGAAGAATCCGGAATGTGAAAAAAATATAAGCAAAGAGGTATACACAAGGGTGGCAAAGATCGTTGAAACCACTCCTTATGCGGTGGAAAAAAGTATCCGCAAAAGTCTTAGCCGCTGCACTGTCAGAGGCTTTGACGGAAAACAAACAAATGCTAAATTTATAAAGGCAGCTGCTTCCATTATCACTGATAGAAAAAGACGTTGTGATTATTGGTAAAGCCGCATTTTTTTTGAGCAAATTTAAAAATCACTGACCGGGAACGGCGGTCAGCCGATTATATCCTTGCTGAAAAGACGCAGAATGTCCATTTTCAAGGCTGAATTTTTTTTCAGGGAGAGGTTCGGGTCCTCTTCAAGTATCTCACGGGCACAGACCTGAGCCCGGTTCATAAGCTCCATATTGCAGGCAATGTCAGCTATTTTAAGCGGCGGAAGTCCGTGCTGGGCATTTCCGAAGAAATCACCGGGACCACGCATTTTCAGGTCTTCCTCGGAAATTTTGAAGCCATCGGAGGTGGAGGACATAATTTTCATTCGCCTGATACATTCATCAGTGGTGTTATCGGTTATGAGAATGCAGCTGCTTTCAAACTCGCCTCGTCCGACTCTGCCTCTCAGCTGGTGGAGCTGAGAAAGTCCGAAGCGCTCAGCGTTCTCGATAACCATAACGACGGCATTGGGAACGTCCACACCGACCTCGACAACGGTCGTGCAGATGAGTACCTGAATCTCGCCGCTGTGGAATTTTTCCATGACCTTATCTTTTTCAGCCGCCTTCATTTTACCGTGGAGGAGAGCGGTAGTGCAGCCTTTGAGGTCATTGGCAGCAGCTTCTTCAGCGTAAGATTTTACGGCATGAAGGTCACTTTCGCTGTCCTCGATCATTGGACACACCACATAAGCCTGTCTGCCTTCGCTGAGCCTGTCACGGACAAAGCTAAAGACTCTCCGGCGGAGCTTACCGGTGACAGCATAGGTTTTGACAGGTTTTCTGCCTTTAGGAAGTTCAGTGATAGCGGAGATATCAAGGTCGCCGTAGATTATCAGCGCAAGGGTACGGGGTATAGGAGTTGCGCTCATAACGAGTTTATGGGGAGAATCGCCTTTTTCAGCCAGAGCAGCACGCTGGGCAACACCAAAACGGTGCTGTTCATCAGTAATGACCAGACCAAGCGAACGGTATTCCACATCTTTTTGAATGACGGCATGGGTGCCGACAATAACATCATATTCACCGGCTGCGATCTTCTCACGAAGGGCAGCTTTTTTCTTTGCAGTCACCGAGCCTGTCAGCAGACATACTCTCACGCCGAAGGGTTCAAGAAAACCCGAAAGGGTCCTGAAATGCTGAGCTGCAAGAATTTCCGTGGGAGCCATAAGAGCTGACTGTATGCCATTTCTTGCAGCAAAACAGCAGGCAGCCGCAGCCACAACGGTTTTGCCGCTGCCCACATCGCCCTGCAAAAGCCTGTTCATAGGCACATTTTTGCAAAGGTCACAGAGAATATCATCGACTGCACTGCGCTGACCCTGAGTAAGCTCAAAGGGCAGACCGTTCAGCATATCATCAACGGAGATATTTTTATCAAGCTGAAAGGCAGTGCTTTTACGGCTGCGTTTTTTCATCAGGGACATACCCAGCTGTAGCTTAAGCAGCTCATCGAAAGCCAGACGCTGACGTGAAAGCTCCGCAGCGGTTTCGCTTTCCGGGAAGTGGATATTTCTCAGGGCATACATGAGGGGACAGAGGTTATATTTTCTGAGGATATTATCCGGCAGGGTCTCGAAGGGAGTTCGCTCCATAATATCGAGAGCCTGTTTCATATTCTGTCTTACCATATTGACAGACAAGCCCTGAGTGAGGGGATATTTTGGCTGTATAAGGACATTTTCGTCAGCTCTGATAAAGACCGGAGCAGAAATCTCTTTACGGAGGAAGGAGCCTGTGACCTTGCCGTACATATAGTAGCAAACGCCCTCCTGCATAGACTGAAAGCCGTAGACGTTATTGTAGACCACAATGAGGATATCGTCGATACCGTCGGTGGCAGCGGCTTTGCAGATGACGAGACCGCCTTTGATACGCTGGAGGGGGAGTTTTTTTGTAATAGTCAGTTTCAGGACATTGTACTCATTAAGCACAGCCTGCTGGACAGGCACATAGGTGCGAAAATCCAGGTAATCACGGGGAATGTGATAAATAAGCTCATAGGGTGAGGTTATGCCGAGTCTGCGGTATTTTTCGCCTCGTGCTTTTCCGACGCCCTTGAGATATTCAATTTCACTGAAAAGATTAGCAGCCATGCTCTCACTTCCTGCAAAAAAAATGATGTACCGGTTGGCACATCATTATTATATATCATTTAAAAAAATATGTCAATAGCCTGAAAACAATTGTACGGAGATCAATTCCTGTTTCTGGAAAAGGCTAAAGATAAATACCCACAGCGGTGGTTATTCCGTTATTGGAGCCGGAGATATCAATAGAAGAGACAGAGCCGGAGCAGCCGGGAGCGGAAGCGTTGTCATAAAGCTCCTCACCCTTGAAGCCGGAGTAGGTAAAGATCTCTTTTTTCCAGGCTCTTGACGCAATAGTGTCATAGAAATATAAAGCTTCCTGGGGGTTATAGAGGAAGCGTTTGTCCAGTTCAGAGTACTGGTGGCGGACGATGCCTCGGTTTCTGACGGCGGTGTTGGTATAATCGAAGGTGCCGTAATTACCGTCGATATCCTCCATATGGAAGTCACTGATAAGCCGGGTGGTCGTCATAAGCTTTTCACTGGAGAGCAGTTCACTGCTGGTGTAGGCGAAAGAAGCCGGAGAATCCGGAGCGCTTAGCATAACGCAGTTAGTGCCGGAGATATAGGGATAGCGTTTATAGAGCTTGTAGGCGAGGGCGGAGATGCCGTCCCACATAGACGAGCCGTATTTAATATAGATATAGTTGCTGGAATCGGAGCTGTCCTCATGGGTGACATAGGGGATATGGATATAGCTGTCCATGAGACTGTTCACGGAGACATTCATGATGAAGCCGGGCTGGATCTGGTTTTGCATAAGCTGGGCGGTGAAGCCTCTGGAAGCGAGGGAGCTGAGATAGACACTGCCTTTATGAACAGTGGAGAGGGAGTCGATAAGACCGTGGTGGATAAGCTTCTGATCCACATAGAAATAAATTTCGGAGAAATCAGCCGGTTCATGGTTTTCGGAAACGAACCGAACCTTAAGCTGAGTATAGGGCTGATAGATCTCTTTAAAAAAACGGAAGCTGAGGATATCGGAATATTCCGACAGGGTACCGTCAAGCTTTTTAAGGCGGAGCTTAGCGTTCACTAAACAGTCACCTCTCTCTGGATATTATTTGTAGTTATGAGGGTTACGGAGACTTTGACAAATTCCTCGCCGGAATCCTCAACGGAGAATCCAGCCACCCGGCAGCCGGTGAATTCAAGACCTCTGTAGCTGAATGCGATGCTGGAATTATTGCCGCCGATATTACCGATATAAGCGGCGAACAGCAGAGGGTCGTCCTCATCGTAAACTCTGCCGGTAAGGGTAATGCGGACGGCTTTTTTCTGGACATTGGTAATAAGGGAAGTGCCTGTAACAGAAGGCTGCTCAGCAAAAACAGTAACACCGGCAGCCTTGAAGCTTTCGCAGTAGAAGGTATAACCTGCGATAGTTACAGGCACAGCTTCTCTGTTGTTAAAAGCGCTCATTGTTCCTCCCTTGATATTTTATGGATACCGCTGACGGAGATGACAGCGGTGAGGACGAGGCGGTTGATATTGGTATCATGTTTCAGTTTAAGCTCAGAGAGTGAGCAGGTAAGGCTGTGGATACTGAACAAAGCCGGCTCGATGAAGCTGTCGTAGTAGGAATAGAGCTTTTCAAAGCTGAGATTTTCCGGAGCAGTAACACTGACCTCAACGCTGGCTTTATAGGGCATGAAAATGGTATACTGTGAATAAATAGGGGAAAGGGTCTCGAAGGCTTTAGTACCGATGACGGTGTAAAAGCCATTGCCTTTGCGTTCAACAGGAGCGGCATCGAAGGCGGTGAAGACATTTTCCGCACCTTTCCGGCGGAGAGCGCCTTTAACGGTATCAAGGATTATCTTAAGCATAAAAAAGCTCCTTTCAGATATTTTTAAAAGTAAAGTTCAGGTCGCCGATGAGGTCACTGCAAAGCCGGAGGTATTCTTTAAGGAGAGAAGCCGCAGCCGAAGGGGAAGAATTATCGCTGTGGGAGAGCATTTTTCCGGCATAGGTGATATTTCTTCTGTCTCTGGCAGAGCGGATAGCAGCGAGCCTGTAGTTGACGAGAGCGGCGCAGAGAAATTCCAGCCTGATATCATTGGGGTCAGCATCGGGCAGGAGCAGGGAATCAATTTCGTCTTCAGCGAGGGAAATGAGCTGGACATAGCCGTCAGCGCAGTCCTCACCGGAGAAAAGGCAAAGCAGGGATTTAACAGATTCAATATTCATAAAAAAGATCACCTCAGAATAAAAACGCTGTTCTGTTCAATTTCCTGTTCAGAGTTATCAGCGGGGGGAGCGAGCTGAACGGGGATAAAATTTTTTCTTGCAAGGCGTTCGTAGGCATTTTTAGTTTCGTTCAGGCGGCTTATATCCATATTCTTAGCGGAGACAAAAGCGGCGATAGCAGCGGCTCTTCCGCCGGTAAGAAAGGCAAGGCGGCGGATCTCTTTTCTCAGTTCAAAGCAGGCGGAATCGTAATCCTCAGACGGGTCAGAGAGCTTAGAGCCGTCACTGGTATATTTTTTTGTAACACCGGCGTTTACCTGAGCCGGAACAGCCACAAAGCTCCATTCATAGGCATCGGTGATATCGTCGAGGGTATTGAAGCAAAGAGTGCCGTTATATTTTTTTCCTTTGACATGGGAGCAGGCAGAAACAGAGCGGTCGCAGCCGCAGACCGAGCAGATCCTTTTAGAAGCGGCGCAGGAGATGCTGACTTCTTTCTTGATACCGCCGTCTATTTCAGCGATGAGGTTTTTGTTATTATCCGTGCGGACCATATAAGCGTAAGCCTTAAGAAATTTATAAGGGGAGCCGGAGCGGGTGAGTTTATCCGGGTCAGAAACTATCTCAGTTTCAAAGATACGGGCATTCTGGTTATTAGTGGAAGGGTCGTGGTCGAAGATACCGGTTTTGCCGATGAAGAGCTTGCTGAGGGAAGAGAGAGCGTTATCCGAAAAGCGTTCAAAGTCCCGGTCGGTATCGTTATCGCAGAGAATGACGGAGAAGGTATAAAGCTCGTCCTCAGAGAAATCACGGCGGGTAAATTTATTGATCTTGTCAAGGGTTTCTTTGTTCATAGATCCTCCTTTATCCCGTCCAGATATAAAACCTGAACGGGACGGTATTTTTTTTTTAGAAGTAAGATTTTATCATTTCATTCAGCCGGGCAGCGTTCCTGTATCAGAAGGCATTTCACTGAAAAATGGGATTTATCCGGCAGAAACAGTCAGCACCTTAACAGCAGAAGGAGTGATCTTTTTGAAGCCGCAGGTGATAGAAACGGCGATCTGATCGAGCTGGCGGTCGATGAGCTTATCGGTTTCGAGGACGAGACCGGAGCTGGTGATAAATTCCAGGGCGAAATCTCTGTCGATACCGATGATGGTATTATCTTCAGCGGAAGCGGTCTTAAGGAGCTTAGCGCCGAAGGGGAGAACGAGTCTGCCGGCGGCATCGGGCTTAGCCTCACTGAGCTGATCCATAGCAGCTATCTTAGAAGCGTCTGTAGGTGAAGCGATTACGATGTTCATATTGAAGTCATCGAAGCTGCCGTAGAGCTGAGCGAGAGCGGCATAAGTAAGGGAATCAGCGGTGATCTGTTCGGCATCTTCAGCGAGAACGGAGACAGCCTTTTTAGCCACAGCAGCGGCAAGGCGTACACCGACGCTTCTGAGCATGATACCGAAAACGTCCAGGCGCTGCTTTCTTACAGCCTCATAGGAAGCGTTGATAAGTCTGCCGAACTTCTGGAGAACGACAGCATCACTGCCTTCTCTTACGGAAGCAGTGGGAAGGGGACCAGCCTCAGCGGTGACGGAATATTCAGCGGAATCATCAATAGTGCAGCCCAGGTACTGGGAGCTTTCGCAGATAGTTTTAACAGCGCTGACATCGTTGATAAAGGTTTCGCTGAAGCCTTTTCTGATGCTGCGGACGACGAATTCCGGGAACAGCACAGCGGTTTCGGTAGAAGTGAAGAACTTTTCCACTCTGTCGCAGTCTGAACCGGTGAGGCGGATATTGAATCTTTTGAGCTGTCTTTCGTAAGCGTCGAGCTTTTCGAGAGGGGAGCCGGAGTAGTTAGAAGTTGGGTCCAGATCTTCGAGGGCGGCGGTGAAGGATTTGCCGGAGAGGTTGTAGAGAGCCTTTTCAAGTTTAACATCATTATACATAAAATAATACCTCCAAAAGATTAATTGTTATTACTCAGGCGCTGTTCGATCTCCATAGCCTGAGCGGTTTTAAGTCTTGCATCAGCCAGGACAAGCTCGTCCTGGAGATTGATATTGTCCCACTCCACGGAGCAGGAAGAATCTGTACCGAGGAGGCACAGGAAAGAGTTGCCGATCTCAGTGATAACAGGTGTGAGAAGTCTGCGGTAATATTCCAGCTCAGAGGTAAGGATATCAGCCTGCTGAGAGGACATACGCTCGGTGGTACTCCAGCTGAGACCGAGCAGGAAAGGCGGGATCGACAGCTTAGAGATGATCTGTTCGAGAAGCTGCCGCACAGGAACGTTGGTATCAAACAGTTGATTTTCCGCACCGATAACCTTTATATCCACATCGCCCACAGCGATGAAGTCTTTGACATTGCCGTATCTTGCGGAGTTCATACCGTCAGCCCATTCCTTAGCGATGAGCATAGCACGATCTTTAGCAGCGGAGAGATCGCCGCCGGAGCCGTCTGGTTTATATGTGACGGCATAGCGGATATTGCCGGCACGGTCATAATTCTGACCGATGCACCTGTAGATCCTCATGAGGATACTGCTGAGCGCCGGGAGACCACGGAGAATGGAATTACCGCCGATGAGTGCAGCGTAAACGATCCTTTCCGGGTGAGGGAGCTTAACAGCGGAGCCGCCGGGGGAAGAGAGGATATAGTCCCGTGAGAAAGGCTGAGCGCCCTGAACCGCTTTGACCGAGCCGGGCGAACCGTTCCAGAGACCGGCAATACCGCTGCCGTCCGGAAGGGGAACTATCTCACCGGCAGCGGAGCCATAGGTCAGCAGGCTGTCCAGGAAGATATCGGTAAAAGTACCCAGCGATCTGCCGGAGATACCCACGGGAACATTTTCGCAGAAGGAATCCAGTTCCGGCTGAAATTTTTTGTCTGAGCAGACGAGCCTGAAACCGCCGGTAAGCCGGATAGTTTTCATAATAGCGGCATCAATGACCGGCACAGCGAATCTTAGTCTGTCGTAGAGTTCCTTTTCAAAAGGGAGAGGGGACTCTGGCAGCAGGCAGCTGTCTTTGAAGTCCTGACGTTCAGCCTGAACGAGCTGGATATCGGGAGCAGATTTTTTGCGTTTGAAGAAATTCATATTACCTCCTTTTTTTAATTCACGTTGTCGCTTGCTAAAGCTCGCTCACTCTTAACGTGATTGGTAACTTATAGATCGCATACGGCGCAGAAGATGCTCCGGTGCTTTATGGTGCGGCTTGCTTCGTAAGGCGGTTGATATCATGATAGCTGCATCGAACGGCTCTTGATTCTGTTGATCCTGCTTCTGGCAGTCAGCTGATATCTCTTGACATAGACAGAGCGAAGAAACCGGCAGGCTCTTTCATAATATCGGAGACAAAATATCTAAGATCGTCCATGGCGTGGTCATTCTCCTTGACAGGAGCGTCCATGCCGGCTTTTTCGCTCCAGCGGTAGAGGCTGAATTCTCTGATGATATCCTTGCAGCCGGAGTTTATCCTGATCTTATTTTGTTTAAGAGCGGAGCTGACCCGGCGGATACCGGATATCACATCATTGTCAGCCTTAACGACATTGAATCTGCCGTGACGGCGGATACATTCGATAAAGCTTGCAGCGGAGGGGTCAACGATAATGCGGCTGATATGCCTGTCACCGGCGAGCTGTTCAAGAGCGGAATAATGCTCCTCATCGGTGCGAGCGACACCTTCTCTTTTGGAAGAGTAGTAATACTCCGCAGTTCTGTACCAGACACCGCCGGACAGACCCCATAGACCGAAGGAAGAAGGATTGACAGTGCCGTAGTCGCAGGAGATAACAAACTCGCTGCACTGTATCTCGCCGGAATACAGATGCTTTTCAGGAGAGAACATAGGATAGACGACACCTTCTGAGGCGGTCCATTTTCCGAGGACGAAGCGGTCGTAGAAAGCGCCGGAATACAGCCTTTTGTATCTTTCCTTAAGATCGGGTGAAAGTGAAGGGTTATCGTCCATAGTGAAATGGATATAGAGGGCATTTTTCTCATTAGCTTTTTTGATCCACTCGTTGTAGAACCAGTGGGAGGGGTTATCGGGGTTGCAGTTGAACCACATTTTTGAGCCGGAGACAGAGCATCTTGCGAGGGCTTGTTCAACGAAGGAGCGAGGCATAAGAGCAGCCTCATCGAGGAATACACCGGCGAGGGTGATACCTTGGATCAGAGCGGCAGAGCCTTCGTCCTTACCGCCGAAGAGGTAGAAGCGGTTAGATTTTCCGAGGAAAGAGATATCGATATAATTCCGGCTGATTTTTTCCTGACAGGAGAAGCCATACTCTTTGAGGAGAGGGAGCAGGGGAGTGATGACATTTCTGTGGAGGGAAGTGACGGTTTTGCCGCAGACAGCGAAAGCAGCGCCTGAGAAGGAGTTTGCCGCCCACATAACGAAGCCGAGGGACATAGATAGTGTCTTGCCGCTGCGGACAGCACCGTCACAGATTACAGCGTCGAAGTGTCTGGTATCTGGTCTGCACCACCAGTTGACGGTGAGAAGTTGTTTTTTTGAGAATTTTTTAATCACCATCAGCGGCACTCTCCTCTGCGGAAGCTGTGAGGGCACCGATGAGGCTTTCAGCTCTTGCGTTATCGGAGAAAGAATTTTCCAGCTCAGAGAGCTTTTCCAGCGCCTTCATACGGTCGGCGAATTTGATCTCAACGCCCTTGTCCTTGATACGTTTTATCTCTGCGACATTGAAGAGATCGAGGGAAGCGATGACTGAGGGCGGAGGAAGCTCTTCAGCGAAAGCAAGATAAATCGCATCATTGCAGGAGCCGAAGGCAAGACGTCTGAGACCGGTGATGACGTTATTTTCGTCGGCGAGGGCAGCTCGGAGTTCAGCGATATATTTTTTGCAGGCTGGTTTTTTGAGAAGCTGCATACCGAAAGCGAAAGCGTTTTCACGGTCAGCGCCTGCGTGGACAGCGGCTTCGGGGACACTGCCCAGCAGCACATACCAAAGGCAGAAGCTTTTCCGCATTGAATTCTGAATGTGATCTGACAAATAAAAAACCTCCTTTTGACGGCTGAGTGAATGATCACCGTTCATAAGGGGGCAAAAAATGGGTATTTTTCAATACAAAACCGTTGAATAAGGAAAAAATTTTTTTTGAGGAAAAAATTCTGCATTGGCAATAAATAAAAAGCCGGCACTCATAGCTAAGAGCGGCGGCAGAGTTATTCAACTATTTAGCTTTTAAAAACATTAGTATAAACTAACGCTTTAAATACACGGGAAATATTGAGTTAGCATAAACTAAAACGTTCAAAAAATGTATACATTTTTGAAGAAAATGTTTACATTTCGACGTAAAATGAAAACATTTTGCTGACAGAAAAGAATAGAAAAGAAAAGAATAGAAAAGACCAGATCAGAAGAGAGTAGAGAAGAAGAGCCTGCGGCATCACCCCCTCTCTCTGTAAGGCGATTAAGTGTTAGTTTACTTTCAAACGGACGGGAATATGTATCCGAAAAAAAGGGGGCGCAGCCCCCGTAATAGAAACTATGCAGTAGAAACAAGCAGAAAGAGTAATGGTTTTAGGCAAGTAACCGTGAACGAGAGCCGGGATTCCAAAGGGTTCACAACCCTTTGGCGGAGTCCAGAGGCAGAGCCT
>CAMNFW010000033.1 GCA_946537565.1 uncultured Ruminococcus sp.
GTATAACTGCCAGCCGTTTTCGGAGATAAGGGATTTAAGCTCATTGAAATCGCTTTTTCCGCCGAGAGTACCCGAAGGCTTAGCATCAGTATCCACCTTGTTTTTGATACCGTCGTTAGTCCAGTTATTATAGGAGACCACGATATCATCAACGCCCTGATTTTTCAGTTCAGTGAGAATTTCCGAAGCCTGATCGTACTTTGTGACAGCCTGTTTCATAGTAACCGGTATGCCCAATACAGGCTTTTTCTTCTGAGTACCGCCGTAGAGGTCGAGGTACATATGAGCCTCATTATCCTGAGCCTTGACACTTACACCGGCATCATTGAGGAGATAGTTTCTGTAGCACTCAGCCACATCCACATAGCTTGCATCCTTTTTGGATATAGGGTAATATCTCAGTTCGATATCATCTGAAATGATATCGCCGCTTTCAAAAACGGTCAGCTTATCGTTGCTGTTGCCTGACATATAGAAAGTATCGGTGCCACGGAGAATGAAGGTGAAGTTACAGAGGTTATAGCTGCTGTTGGACTGTTTTGATACCTGAGTTGAAAGATAAGCATTGGAATCGCCTTTGGAAGCGACCACCAGCATTGCATTATCCTCCTTGACAATGCCATAGACCGGAAGATAGATCTTCTCAGTAACAGAGCCTTTTGAAGTAGGAACGACAGTGACATCGCTGCCGTAGACTCTCTGCTGATAAGCGTTAGTGTCCATAGTTTTAGCATTGTTGAATCTGACGAGAGCGCCGCTGCCGTCGGGGATAACGAAGTAACCGTCCTCATCGGAACCGGCTGCACCGAAGCTGCTCATAATGGTCATTTCGGTAGCTATATTAGAATCGTTGGATTCTTTGATCTCGCTTACTTTAAGGGCAGCCTTGAGGTGATCCTCTTCAAGGGTTATCTCCACGGGATATTCAAAGCCAGCGCTTTTATACTTATAAGTCACTTTAATGCCGTTCTTTATGTCCTTGACAGTTATTTCACAGTCATCGGTACCTGAACGGAGAACGTTATTGTTTGAACGTTTTGCCGGAACGCCATATCTTAGTATAGTAGAAGAGCGCAGCTCATTCACCAGCAGCGGAGTAGCGATCTTATCTCTTGCCGCACCCAAAGGTGACGACCACCAGATATAGCCGGTGTCTTTGTTTTCGATGCCCACATTGCCGAATCTGTCATCGACCAGCAAACGGCAGCTGTCATTTTCTGCGGCATAGCGGAAGGTGCCGACCACCTGGGTCTTGGCAGCATTGAGCCAGACGAAGCTGGACTTATCGCTGTTCCAGTAGGTTTCATACTCACCTTCCCTGCCGGACTCTTTGAACGTGTTGATAATTTTCTTATAGCTGCTGTCAGTCAGCTCCAGCGTCTTGCCGTCGATCGAGCTGAACAGATAAGGATTATCAATAGAAGAGATCAGTTTTCGTATGCTTATGACCTTAGTGCAGTCGCTGTCAACAGTAAGCAGGAAGCGGCCGGCATCGCTGACATACATTTTTCCCTCATCGACCTTGCTGCTGTCATCGAAGGTAGCAGCCGGCTCACCGGTCTCAGAATCCACAGCGGTGAGGTCACCGAGTTTTTTCAATTCTGAAATAACATCAGCAAGAGCCTCCTGCTCCTCGGTATAGTCTGATTTTTTAGCAGGTTTTCCGCCGTTTTTCTCCCAGATCTCGTCATCGAAATCCTTAGATTTATAATAGATATCGTAGCCGTCAGCGGAGCCGATCTTTTTGAGGTAGCCGGTAATATCGTCAGCCTCGGCACGGATCTTCTCTTCAGTTTCCTTAAGCTTCGGAGCTTTTTCCTCAGCGGCAGCCTCATCGCCGGAATCCTCAGCAGAGGTTTCGGCAGCAGTGGTATCCTCCTCACCGTCAGCGTAAATATTTCCGCTTACAGTGAGAGTTGAAACAGCGAGGAAGCACAGTAAGAATCTTTTTATCTTATTTCCCATAATATCACCGCCGTTTCCTATACTCTGATCCTGTAGGAGATCTCAGTGTAGATAGTAGATATGAAGATATAGACCTGCTGAACCAGTGACATAAAGAGTACCAGCAGGAACAGCATTATCAGCATTGCAACGATCGTGAGGACAATTGCGAACACTGTCTTGCCGAAGGAATACTGATGAACAGATTTTATGGCTGAGAACAGGAGTATGACCGTCCAGCCGATACCGATTATCCTTATCGCCTGCATGAAAACGATCTCGTCACGGATAAGGAAATGTGACAGAAATACATTAACGAATTCCTGCACTATATAAGGTATAAGGGCATAGGCGCTGTAGATGCAGATATTTTTCATAGTACCTTCGCCGTCGAGCAGAGTACATATGGACCAGTTGCCGACAACCCACGCTGCAAAAAGAACGATACTCTTTACAATATACGGGATAATATTGAAGGTCTTGTCATACTGTACACCGAACTGAAGGCCATAAAGTCTTCCGCTGGCTATCTGAGAGAGGAACAGCAGGAACACGATAAGGAAAGCGATCTTAAGGGAACCGGATTTTTTCCAGCGCATATCCTCGAAGCCTTCCACCGGGTGTGTCACAGCGTGCTTGACCCACTGGCTCTGAGTAAGATCCATCATAAGACTATTCCTCCTCCTTTTCAACAGATATTTCCGGCGCAGGATCGCTAAAAGAATTATCCTCAGCAGCCTTTTCAGCAGCTTCTTTTTCTTCTCTGAGAATTTCCTCACGCCGTCTCTTTTCCGCAGCCTCAGCCTGAGCCTTATCCTCTGCGGCAATTTTAGCAGCTTCAGCAGCCGCCTTACGTTTTTTATTCCAGCGGCTCAGCAGAACAAGCGCCGCAGCGATAAGAGCGATAACAGCGATCATCTTGCCAAAGTTCTTTTTCAGCCAGTTCATGCGGTAGCCTTCAAACGCCTTGTTATAAATAGCTGGTGCATCAGCCAGCTCTGAATATTTCATCGAGCCTTCGTAGTCACCTTTTCTGAGGAGAGCCGAGGCAACGCCCACATAAGCTCTTCTGTAGTTTCCGTCATGCTTAAGCACCTCACGCCAGGGTTCGAGGGCTTCCTCATAGTAACCGGCATTATGAAGGGCAGAAGCCTTATGTACGATCTTGCCGAAATCGGTCTCGACGAAAATAGTAACCGTATCCTTCTGGGAATCCACGACATAGAGATTTTCGCCTTTGGATTCAAGAGCAGCCACATGATCGAAGCCGCCCACCTGCTTGGCGATAGTACCGGTGATAAACAGCAGATTGCAGTCCTCATCGTACTGGAAAACACGGCCCGTAGTGAAATCGAGACAGTTGATATTGCCGTCCTCAGCAATATCTATATCAACAATAGCCGAAGCCAGCAGCTTATTCTGGGAGGTGTCATACATTGGAGTATAGTCACCGAAAGCCAGATCCATATTAGCGAAGATATTATTGCCAGCGGCATTGAGTTTTTTCACAGTATCCGTAGACTGAGTTGAAGACGAAGTACAGGTGAATATAAAGTCGCCGTCGATATCGAAGCTGGTGATACCTGTGGGGACATTTCTTGCTTTTCTGGCTTTTTTCTCTTCAGAAGCGAAGAGGTTTGTGAAATAGTTGCCGATGATCTCGGCGGTAGCCTCAACACGGTTTGCACCGTAGAAACCGGTGAATTCACCGTCCGGGCTGAACATAGCTGCACCGGTGGTGATATTATTCAGCACCACATAAACATTTCCGGCTTTATCAGCGATAACACGCTGAGGCAGGAAGGTACGCTTCTGGTCATACACCTCAGATTCAGGCTTAGTGATCTCAGAGACAACATTTCCCTCCAGGTCAGAAATGAGGACACGGGAGTTTTCGTTGTCAGCGATATACATCCAGTCATTTTCTGCGGAGACATAAACGCCCATAGGATGCTTAAGCTTAGTGGCAGAGCCGTCGGGCATTTTAAAGCTGTCATAGACCTTTATAACATTTTTGAAGTCAGAGTCTATGCGGACGATGCGGCTGTTGCCGGAATCCACAATATAGAAAGTATCGTTATGGTCATAGTAAATATCAGCCGGCTGATCGAAAGCGCCTACACCCAGATCAATTCCGGAAACAGCACGTTCAGCGATATATCCTGCCTGGGAAGGGATCGCCTCGCCCCAGCGGTCATAGTTATAAACGTCGTAGGGTTCACTGGCGGACGCTGTCAGGGAGGAAGCTATACCTCCCAGAAGCACACCTGTGAACAACAGCGACAAAAGTTTTGATCTTTTTTTCACTTGCTTCACCCTTTCTGTGCCTCTTAGTCCTTGATACCTGAATGAGCCATAGTCTCAATAACCTGACGCTGAGCCAGCATGAATACTATGATAGGCGGCAGGAGCATGAATACAGCAGCTGCCATTGCAACGCCGGCTCTTGCAAGACCTGACGAAGCCGCCTGAGTAACGACTGTGGGGAGAGTTTTGTACTGCTCCTGGAAAACAACAGTACCCGTCTGGATATTCCATGCAGCCTGGAAAGCGAATATGATAAGGGTCATCAAAGCGGGCTTCTGGTTTGGCATAACGATCTGCCAGCAAATGCGGAACAGACCTGCTCCGTCCACCTTTGCAGCCTCTATCATAGCGTCCGGCACCTGACCTATTGACTGTCTCATGAGGAACAGACCCATAGGCGAAGCGATAGACGGGAGTATAAGAGCAAGGGGATTGTCGATAAGACCCAGCTTAGCCATAACTATATACTGCATGATATAGATAACATTGCTCTGGTAAAGCAGTGCGATAACGATAATACTGTTGATAGCCTTGCTGCCGGGGAATTTGCACTTAGCCAGTACAAAAGCGGCCATTGAAGCGAATATGCACTGAAGAACCGTTACAGATACAGTTACAGCGATACTGTTGAAGACATATCTTGAAAACGGGACACGGTTGCTGTTGAGAGCGTCAAACATATCGCCGAAGTTATTGAGAGTAGGTCTCATAGCATAGAGCTTCGGGGGGAATATGAACAGCTCCTCCACTGGTTTTATCGACATGATAATAGTCAGATAAATAGGCAGCAGCATGAACAGTCCCACGATGAGGAGGACGAGGAATATGGCAATAGTTCCGCCGATCTTGCGTCCAGCCTGTTTATTGGAAGCCTTAAGCTTCTCTGTATTGACCTGAGCCATTTTTCCGCCTCCTTAATCCATATATTTGCTCAGCACCTTGCTGATAAGCTTGTTGCACAGATACATGGCAACGAAGAGTACCATACAAATTGCGGAAGCATAGCCCATTTCGTATCTTACCCAGCCGTAGTCATAAGCATGGGTCATAATAGTATGCGCCTTATAGTCTGTACTTGGGAAGCCTACCAGATTCTGAGCGACTGTGCCGGCTGTGAAAGAGCTGACGATCTGCATTACCGCAGCGAACATAAGCTGAGGGCCCATTGAAGGGATAACAATGTAGATAAGCTCCTGCCAGCGGGTCTTGATGCCTTCGATAGCACCTGCCTCATACATTGACCTGTCGATATTCTGAAAGCCTGCACGGAGAGCGAGGAAGCCTGCGCCGAGGGATATCCACAGCTGTACAACTATGGTAACGCCCAGTACATAATTTCCGTCGGTTAGCCACTGTATAGGCGAGTTGATAAGACCCAGGTTGATGAGGAAGGAGTTGATGTAGCCGTTCATATCGCCGCTGAAAATAAGCTGCCAGACGGTATAAACATTAGCCATTGAAGGAGCATAGAATATGAGAGTGAAAATAGTTTTGAGCTTGGGATGCAGCTCATTGATAAGCCAGGCAAGCAGGAAACACATCACATAGCTGAAAGGACCTGTAAACAGAGCAAATACGATAGTAACTCTTATAGATTTAACAAATATCTTGTCAGCCAGGAACAGGGTGGTGTAATTTGAGAGACCAATGAATTTCGGAGCCTGAGCCATGTTGAAGTCTGTGAAGCCCATAGGAAGGGACATTACAACAGGTATTACCGTAAATATGATAAAGAATATCATAAATGGAGCCAGCATAAGATAGCAGGCTTTATTCTGCCTGAAGGAAAGCCACATCAGGCGGCGCTCCTCCTGCTTTGATTTTTTGCCGATATTTTCCGCATCTATATGTGCCAAAGCTGTAGTCCTCCTTCCTTAATCTTCTTCGTCCTCAGCCGTAGGGAGACCGAGGTTTTCACGCTTTCTGGTAATCTCGTCATTGATGTCACGGTTATACCAGACGAGGGTATCACGGGGATTTTCCAGCTCGTTTACGACTTCTCTGAAAGCGTTCATAATGTTACGGGTCACAGCGTATGAAGACGGGATAATTGGTATTTCCACCAGCTCAGACTGCTGAGCGGATATCCTGTCGAATTCCTCATGGGACCATGAGAGCTGGGAAAGTGCTTCAAGGTTAGCGGTATCGAAACGTCCCATAGTACCGAGAAGACCTTCGATCTGGGTGCCGTAATGGATCTGGGAATCCTTGCTGGTGAACCACTTTATGAATTCCCAGGCATTTTCCTTATTTGAGACCTTCTTGAAAATAACAGCGCCTGAACCGCTGGAGTTTGCGGCATGGGATATAGTTCCGTCCTCACGGAGAGTGCCGGGCACCTGACAGAAGTCCCACAGACCCTTTATTTCCGGTGAAGCAACAGACAGCTGATTGAAGAAGGTATAATTAGCGATAACTATCGGGTATTCGCCTGTTCTGAAACGGCTGAAAGCGTCATAGGACTGAACGAAGCTGTATTTGGTATAGAAATCAGTCCACTCTTCAAAGGACTGAACGGCTTCAATTGAATCGAAGGTAGATTTAGTAAGAGTATCGTTGTAATAGTTAACGCCCTTCTGGAGCAGGAGCATAGCGAAGGTATGACCAGCTTCAGTAGCCGGGGAAATATTTGCCGGGGGAAGAATGAGACCGACGTTCATATAATTTCGCTGAAGAGCCGGAAGCATATCAATAAGCTCGCTCCAGGTCTCCGGCGGAGAGTTATAACCCAGTTCAGTAAGAACATCGGTGCGGTAGAACATCATGGGGAAGGTCTGGCTGATCGGAAGACCATAGCTTTTGCCTTCATACTGATAAGGAACCATAGCGTTCTGCTGGAAGCGCTGAGTAACGTCACCAAAATCGCTGAACTGATCGAGATCTACCAGGAGATCACGGGCAGCAAGGTTAACAGGGAATTCACCGCCCAGGAACAATGCAACGTCAGGGCCTTTTCCTGCAAGGGTAGCTTCAACTACACCGCCAACGACCAGGTTTACTGAGATCGGAATGCCAGTTTCCTGCATGAATTCATTTTCAGCCATTTCCTTTACGACCTGAGCCTGGTCACGGCCGAGAGATACCCATACATTTATAACGTCCTCACCGGTAACATCGGAGAGGGTCGTATAATCCTCGAAGAATGAGCCGAAGAAAGCCTTTGAGCTGAAGCTGAGGGATTTTCCGAATTTTTCGTCAGCGCTGGTGAAGTTTTTGTCGGCGCTGGCAAATTCAATATAGTCAACTTCAAGGGGCTGGTCACGGTAATCTCTCATCCAGGAGGAGATCGAGGTTATATTATCCTTTATCTGAGAGAGATAATCCGGTATCTTAAGGGGTTTTTTAACGCATTTATCCAGGATAACGGTCATAGTTTCAAGGGCAGCAGCCTCGGAGCCGGCGGTACCTGAAAGACCTTCTATCTCGGACTGGATATCCTTGAGCTTCTGGGAAATGGACATGAATTCCGGAACAAGATCCGGTATTTTTTCATGCACATAATAATCGGTATACTGGTCAGGAGAGGGACCGGTTATCATAAGAATTTTTCTGTAATATGTATTCAGGTCAGTGACAACATCGTCAAGTTTTCTGAGTGAATCGCCGATTTCGCCGGGAACACATTCCATAGTAATGGTATGGTCAGATGAAGCATCGAGATAAACGTAAACAGCCTCGCCGTCATCGGTCTTAGGGGAAACGACGCTCCAGTCAGAATCGTAGAAGAACTTTATCTGATCCATTTCCTTGCAGGGAACTTCACCGTCGATATAGATCCTTCTGTTGGAATAGAAGCCTCTCATCTGATTCTGACGGGACTTTATACCAATTTTATACCAGCCGCTGCTGCCGATATCCTCTTTATGGATTATCCAGGTAACGGACTGGAGGGCTTTTTTCCAGTTTCCGCTGCCGAGGGTATTGTAGACCATTTTCACGGGGTCTGAAGGAGAGACCAGATAGCTGGTGTTATCATAAGTAGGATAGAGAGTTGAATCCGACTTAAAATCAGCCTGTTCACCTTCTATGCGGAAGATATTGGAGGGGGTGCTGTCCTTTGTCACGGAAGCGTCCACAGATGAAGCGTAGCTGCTGTAATCCGGAAGCTCATCAGGATTATAAAGCTTAATAGATTCGATAGCCAGCTGGGCCCGTTCTGAGGTAAATGTAAATTCATGGCTGCCCTTTTCGAGGTAGAAGAACAGCGGCTCATTAAACAGACCGTCCACATCTCCAACGTCACAGTTCTGCCACATACCCTTTTGTATCTGAGAGGGACGAACCTGATTTCCACGGGAATCAGTATATATCTCAGCTTCATCTATCCAGACTCTGTTGAGGGTAAGACGGGAGGCGGTATCATACGGCACAGCGCCGTCAATAGAAAGGGAAAGCTCGATCTGGGAGCTGTTGGATTCAATAGGGAAATAAGTAATATTCATGCAATAGATGCCGGATTCTTCCACATCCGCCTCATAAGAAAGCTGACCGTCAGCGCTTTCCCAGATAAGGACATTATCTCTTACGTCGCCGTCAGCGCCATAGCTTCCGGTAGAAAAATCGCCGCCGGAGGCAGATTTATAGTCTTTGCCCTCAATAACGATCTCAGCATCCGGGCGCACCTGACCGGCATACTGATCGTAATAATCGCTGTAAGTAGGGATACCTGTGTCGATAGGCTCTATATAGTAATAGTCCTCCTGCATAGCCGCAAGGGTCTCAGCCGAAGCAGCATTATCATCAGCGGCAAAAGCTGCGGCAGCAGGTGACAAAGCTGAAACCGCAAAAAAGCATGACAATATACCAGAGGCTGCACTCCGGTAAAATTTCTTCATATTCAATTGTTATCCACCTTTCCCGCAAAAGCGTGAAATATGCGCAAGAGCGCAAAAAGACATACCTAATACGACCGGCTGACGATTTGAGAGAGAGGACAGCCGGAAAATACATGGCATAAAATTAAGACTATTTACGCAGGTTCGGGCTGCGTTTTCAGAGACAAAAAACTGTTCCCCTCACCATTTCGCCTATAGGTGAAGCAGACAGTCACTGCTTTTCTGTTAGCACATACGAATCCAGGCTCGCCTATGCCCGGCATTCACACTTGCAGTCTTGCCAAACTGCATAAATCTTCATAACAAGTATAACAAATTTATTGAATATTGTCAAGCTTTTTTTTAGTACAGCAAACCTCTTTTAAAGCCGCCTGATCTGTATACTTCGTTATTTCTCATAATACAGCAGATTAAATTTCACAGAACTGAAAAAGTGAGCATTCATAATTCTGTCCTGTTAAAGTGCCAAACATCTTGACTAATACCCTGCTGTTGTGATATAATGTATAAGGGAAATTGTATGTTCATGGAGGCAGAGATCATGGTTGAATTTTTACTTGTTATAGCAACTATATTTGTTATCTGCGAAATATACAATATCAACGAAATACTCATGATAATGATGAGCATAGTATTCGTAGAGATAATAATGATAACAATGGCGCTGATGTTTGCATACTGCTGCGTGAGGCTGCTTTTCACCAAAAAGATCAGCAGCACCTTCTCCCGTATCGACTATCCCCCGAAAGGAAAATTCAAAACAGCCTTTTACAAGATAGACGGCATTGAGTATCCGTGTATTTTTCCGAGCGAAATGGCAATGACCAGCAAAATGTACAAAAAAGGCAAGAGCTATACCGTAATGTTCAGCAAAAGCATGAAAAAGGTATACGATATATATACAGTCATCACCTGCATACTTGGGCTGTTATTCAGCTGGGGAGCAGTGTTCATATCAATATTTTTCTTCACAGCAATATTTGAGCTTTAGAGCGAACGGAGGATAAAAATGGAAGAACATATCTGCGGAGAATGCGGAGTTCATCAGGATATAGTTGACAAGGTGTCAAAGGTAATGCCGGATGAAGGTGTACTCTATGATGCAGCCGAGCTGCTGAAGGTTTTTGGAGATTCCACGAGGATAAGGATAATATTCGTACTTTGCCAGAGCGAGATGTGCGTATGTGACATTGCTGATCTTTTGCAGATGACACAATCTGCAATATCGCATCAGCTGCGGGTGCTGAAACAGGCAAGGCTGGTAAAAGCACGCCGTGACGGCAAAACTATCTACTATTCTATCTGTGACTCCCATGTAAAAAAGATCTTCTATTACGCAATGGAACACGTTATGGAATGACATTGGATTCACATTTTGCAGCGCATTATGCGTAAAGATATTTAACATGAAATGAGGATATATGGAATATTTTGATTTTCACACTCACGCCTTTGTTGATTTCCTTGCAGAACGGGCATTGTCCGGACTGGAGGATACCAGCGGCATAAAACCAGCTACTGACGGCACTCTTTCCGGTCTCAAAAAGAAAATGCAGCAGACCGGAATCTCCCGTGCCATGCTTCTGCCGGTGGCAACAAAACCTTCTCAGCAGCATAATATAAATAACTGGGCAGCAGAAATAATGGACGGAAGCATATTCTGCTGCGGAAGTATTCACCCTGATGCTGAGGATAAATTTGAAGAGCTGGAGCGTATACACTCCCTCGGACTTTACGGCATAAAGTTTCATTCAGAGTACCAGCATTTCTGTCCTGACGAAGAGCGCATGATACCCTTGTACAAGAGAGCTGCGGAGCTTGGAATGTTCGTAGTATTTCACGGCGGCTGGGATCCGTTTGGTGAAGGCGAGGTAAGAGCAGAGCCGAAGCGCATAGCAAAAGCGGCAGAAAAATGCCCGGAGCTGACGATCATTGCCGCACACATGGGCGGACTCAGACGCTTTGACGAAGCCGAAGACTGGCTTGCCGGAAGGTATGAAAATCTTTATATGGATACAGGAGTTGTATATCATTATATTACTGACGAGCAGGCTTTTCGCATTATCCGCAAACAGGGAGCGGACAAGATACTGTTTGGCAGTGACTGTCCCTGGGACGATCCTGCCAACGAGATTGCCCTTCTCAACAGACTGCCGCTGTCAGATCCTGAGCGGTCAGCTGTATTTCACGGCAATGCAGAAAAACTCATCAGCAAACACGATAAAGCATTAAGATAAGCTTTGTAAATAACAGACAGATCGTTGGTGTATTCACCTTTAAAATCCGGCAGATCAGATATACAGCAAACCTTGTCTGCATCTGAGCTATAATATATACAGAAAGGAGGCGGTCTTGTGCAGGTCATGAATAATGAAATTTCAAAGGAAAGCGTTATAGATGATTTTGACTACTCTACCCAGGGTGCGTCATACAACAAAAAGTTCATATCCTGGAGAAAACGCAGCGTCAATCCTTTCTCCTTCCGTTTTGAGAAAATACGAAATGAGAGCGTATATATTGACGGCAGAGGATTTGTGGTAGATTCAGCTGATTCAGCGGAACACGATGCGCTTATACGCATATTCTATGTCCTGGGGATCGCCTGTCTTATGTGGGTCGTAATAGACACGATCTTCAGCAAGATACTTGTATTCGGGCTGGAAAAAATCGGTTTTGATATCCACAGTGCATTTATGAGTTCAACGTTATACGGCGGAGGAGTTGAGATAGTTTCAGTGCTGGCAGCCTCTGCATTCCTGAAAGTATTTGTTCCGTTTTTTTATCTCCGCAAACGTTTCAAGCTGCCGAAGCAGGTCGAGCTTATGAGCAGTGCGAACCGGGCAGCCGGCATAGTGGGAGCGATCGCAATGGTGCTTATAATCAGCACTGTCACCAGTCTGCCTTCCGCCTATTCCAGCGAAACAAAGGAGATATATGAATATTTTGCCAGCCTTAACACTGATGTATCGGTATGGGGTCAGCGGGAATATTTATTTTATACAATATTTGACATAGTAATAATGTCCGCATTATCGGAAATGTTTTTCCGGGGAGCGATGTTTGCGGTGCTGAGGCAGTTTGGGGATCCCTTTGCCATAATAGTGACCTCACTGACAGCAGGGCTGCTTACGCAGAATTTCCAGGAAATGCTTACAGTGATACTGATATCGATTGTAGCTTCATGGGGAATGCTCCGCAGCGGCACCATATTTACAGCAATAGCCTCAAGCATAATCTACAAAATGTACAGACTTGCCATAACGATACTTGAAGCCAATCGTTCTGACACTTTCATACCGATAAAGAATTTCTTTATGATCGTGGTATTCATTGTAGGAGCGGTTGTACTTCTGATCGTATGGCTTCTTGGAAAACAGGACGATGAGCATTACATAGCGGAATTTCACTCTAAAATGACCATGCGCCAGAGAATAATTCATTCAGCAAAGGTATTCCCCTACTCTGTAGTAATGGCGATATGTGCGGTATATGCAGTTATAAGGCTGGTGACATAGAATGGAATATATGGAAAGGGCGCTGGAGCTTGCTGGATTTGCTTATGAAAAAGGCGAAGTGCCGGTAGGTGCAGTTGTGGTGAAAAAAAGCACAGGCGAGATAATCGGCGAGGGCTGGAATCTTCGTGAGACCGAAAAAAACGCCCTTGCCCACGCTGAAATAATGGCAATAGACAAGGCTTGCAGGAAGCTTGGGGGCTGGCGGCTGCCGGACTGTGCGATATATATAACACTTGAACCCTGTCCGATGTGCTGCGGAGGGATAATAAGTGCGAGGATAGACGATGTATATTTCGGGGCATACGATCCTAAGAGCGGATCGGCGGTATCTGTTCAGCAGATATTTGAACTGCCGTACAATCACAGACCGAATATTATCGGCGGAGTAATGGAAGAGGAATGCAGCAGAATGCTCTCACGTTTTTTCCGGGAGCTTCGCATGAAAAAGAAGCTTTTGAGGTCGGCTGACAAAAATCAATAGTGAAAATTATGCAAAACTTACAAAGATCTTAAAGTCGAAAATAATTTCAAAAAAAACCTTGACAAATCCGATTTTATCTGATATAATATTATAGCAGTTGAAAAACTGTGTATTGCGAGTGTGCTGGAATAGGCAGACAGGCACGTTTGAGGGGCGTGTGTCGACAGACGTATGGGTTCAAGTCCCATTACTCGCACCAAGACTTCCTACCAATAACGGCAGGAAGTTTTTTTTATTTTTTGGCTCACGCTGCTGCTCCCAAACTCGCTCACTCTCTTTGTAATTAGTTACATACGAT
>CAMNFW010000034.1 GCA_946537565.1 uncultured Ruminococcus sp.
CCCAGAGAAAGGGTGACAGCGCAGTCTGGATATTTAGTCTTTATATCAGTGATTACCCTGCACATAAAGTTATCGTCATAGAACTTATCCTCACCGCCCTGCATGACGAAGGTTCTGAAACCAAGCTCGTAGCCGTTCTGACAGCAGCTCATAATATCATCATAGCTCAGGCGGTAACGGTCGGCATCGGAGTTTTCCCGGCGGATACCGCAGTAAAGGCAGTTATTTTTACAATAGCTGGAAATTTCGATAAGACCTCTCAGGAAGACTTTTCTGCCGTAGTATTTTCTTCTTATCTGGTCAGCCTTTTCTCTTAGCAGCTCAGCGGTTTGAGCGTCATCGGATACGATAAGGGCTTTAAGCTCGCTGTCGGAGATATTATCACCGGCGCAGAGTTTTTCGATGATACTCTTCATATCAGCCGCCCAGACGAATCATTTCGTCGATACATTTTCTTGCCTGAGCGATAAGTTCATCGTCCATGATTATCTCAAAGGCATCGCCGTTATCAATGCCCAGCAGTGAATTATACACATCAGGAAGAGTTGTGAGCTTCATATTGCGGCAGACGATATCCTTAGTAACGGGATAGAACTTCTTGTCCGGACAGTCATACTGCAAATGCTCAGATATAGAGGTTTCGGTTCCGATGATGAACTCCTTGTGGTCTGACTTTTTAGCGAATTCCATGATACCGCTGGTAGAGCCTGTATAGTCAGCCAGCTCAACAACTTCCGGCACGCATTCAGGGTGAACAAGGAACAGAGCGTCCGGGTGTTCATCTTTAGCCTTGAGGACTTGTTTAGCGGTAATAGCAGCGTGAGTGGGGCAGCCGCCGTGGAGGAGCTTGATATCCTTTTCCGGCACCTGAGCCCTTACCCAACTGCCGAGATTGCAGTCAGGGATAAAGAGGATCTTATCGGTGTCGAGAGCCTTGACTATCCTCAGTGCGCTGGAAGAGGTAACGCACACATCGCAAACGGTTTTGAGCGAAGCAGTGGTATTGATATAAGCTACAACAGTTCTGTCCGGCTCAGCTTCTTTAAGGGGGATAATGAGATCCTTGTCCATTTGTTCAGCCATAGGACAGCCGGCATTTTTATTTGCAAGGAAAACACGTTTTTCCGGCGAGAGCATTTTAGCGGTCTCAGCCATGAAATGAACACCGCAGAAGAGGATATTATCCGCATCAGTTTTTGAAGCATCGACACTGAGCTTATAGCTGTCGCCGGTATAATCAGCGATCTCAACGATCTCTCTTGCCTGGTAGCTGTGAGCAAGGATAGCGGTATTAGTTTCCTTTTTCAGTTTCAGGATCTTGTCCTGCAATTCTCGTACTGTCATAAACGTTCCTCCTTATAAAGTGCTTTCAGCAATCACCTCGACCTCCACCAGAGCGCCTTTTGGAAGTGCTTTTACAGCTATGCAGCTTCTTGCCGGCTTACCGGTGAAGTATTCTTCATATATTGCATTGAAGGCAGCAAAATCGTTTATATCAGCCAGATAGCAGGTAGTCTTGACAGCCTTTTCCAGAGAAGAGCCGGCGGTATCGAGAACAGCCTTAAGGTTTTTCATGACCTGTCTGGTCTGACCTTCAATGGTATTGTCGGTGATAGTGCCGGCAGCGGGATCGATTCCGATCTGTCCGCTGGTATAAACCATGCCGCCGGAGATCATAGCCTGGGAATAAGGACCCACAGCCTCCGGTGCTTTATTTGAATAAATCTTTATCATGATAAACTCCTCCTGTAATAATAATTTTGGCGGTCAGTTACTGGTATGGACTCTGAAGCCTTCCGCAGCAAGAGCCTGTTTGATCTGTTCGATGTGATCATAGTTTCTGGTTTCGAGGACAATTCTGAGATAGCAGCCGTTGACAGCAGAGCCTTCATTAGCTCTTTCGTGGTGAATGGACGTAACATTTCCGCCAAGCTCAGCGATAATTCTCGAAACGTCCATAAGCTGACCGGGCTTGTCGATAAGCTCGATCATCATAGAGTAGGAGCGTCCTGACATGAGCAGACCACGCTTTATGACACGGGAAAGGATAGTAACGTCGATATTTCCGCCGGAGAGCAGGCATACAGTTTTTTTGCCTTTGATCGGCACTTTATTGAACATTGCAGCTGCCACGGAAACTGCACCTGCGCCTTCAGTTACAAGCTTCTGCTGTTCCATGAGAGCGAGGATAGCAGCGGAGATCTCGTCGTCGGTGACAGTCACGATATCGTCCACATATTCAGATACGAGCCGGAAGGTATTTTCTCCCGGTTCTTTTACAGCGATTCCGTCAGCGATAGTAGAAACGCTGTCAAGGCGTTCTATCTGGTGATCGTTGATCGAATTGAACATACTTGGAGCGCCGGAAGCCTGAACTCCGTAGACCTTTATTCTTGGGTCGAGGCTTTTGATAGCAAAAGCCAGACCGGAGATAAGTCCGCCGCCGCCGACAGGAACGATAACAGCATCCATATCCGGCAGCTGTTCCAGCAGTTCAAGACCGATAGTTCCCTGACCGGCGATAACATTTTCGTCATCGAAGGGGTGAATGAAGGTATAGCCCATTTCGTCACGAAGGCGGAGAGCTTCTGCATAGGCATCGTCATACACGCCCTTAACAAGACAGACCTCAGCGCCGTAGCTTTTTGTAGCTTCCACCTTAGAGATAGGAGCGCCGTCCGGCAGACATATCACTGACCGTATACCATTTTTGGCAGCAGCCAGTGCAACGCCCTGAGCGTGGTTTCCGGCGGAGCAGGCGATAACGCCTCTTTTTTTCTCCTCGTCTGACAGCTGAGACATACGGTAATAAGCTCCTCTGACCTTGAAAGAACCAGTTATCTGGAGGTTTTCGGTCTTAAGGAAGATATCCGATTCCGGATTGAGTTTTGGTGCGTGGATTACGTCAGTTTCTCTGATGACCTGTTTCAAGATGAATTTTGCGTGATAGACCTTATCAAGTGTGAGCATTATCAGTGCATCTCCCATTTCAGATTATATAGAGACTTTGCAGAGCCTCATATTATTTACTTTTTGTTTATTATATTATTGATGAATTGTTTTGCAGTTCTTGGTGAGCGTCCGCTGCCGGAGGAAATAGCAAACTGTTCTGCCTGAAGCTCCAGCTCATCAGTTGGAATTTCAATATTATTTGCCTGGGCAAGACTGCGGACAATGCTGAGGAAATCCTTCTTATCGGGTCTGCTGAAATTAACTCTCAAGCCGAATCTTGCAGACAGGGAAAGGGTTTCCTGCATAGTATCGTTGCGGTGGATATCATCGCCTTCACGGTCGGAGAAATTCTCCTTAATGAGGTGACGGCGGTTGCTGGTGGCATAGATGACCATTTTCTCACCTTTATAGGAAACAGAGCCTTCGAGAGTAGCTTTCAGCGCACCGAAGCCGTCCTCACCGGCGGTGAAGGTAAGGTCATCAATGAAGAGGATAAATTTCAGCTGAGTGGAGCTGATCTCATCGACGATCCTGGGGATATCTCTGAGCTGCTCTTTAGTGATCTCTATCAGGCGCAGACCGGCGGAGTAAAATTCATTGACGATAGCCTTGACGGTGGAAGATTTTCCCGTGCCAGCGTCACCGTACAGCAGCACATTCTGAGCAGGTTTTCCTTTGAGGAGGGCGATAGTATTATCTATCACAGCCTGTCTCTGGCGCTCATAGCCGAAAAGCTGATTGAGCCGCTGGGGGTCGGGATTTTTGACGGGAATAATTTCCTTGTCCCGGTATATGAACATATTGCTCTGCGACCATTTTCCGAAGCCGGTTTTAGATGAGAAGAGCAGTCTTTCACTGTAGCTTCCGGGGATATCGGTTTCCGAGACTGTCCACATCGGGGCATATCCGGTATAGCAGGCTCTGTCGAGCATTTCCATTGAAGAGAGCTGAGAAACTTCCTGAATGAACGTAAGCTCATTCATCAGGCACTCCTGCATTACCTTGCTGGGTTCCTGTCCGGAAGCCAAAAGCTTAGTAAAAGCGGTTTCACATTCCAGGGTGATCTTAAGGATATGGCGGCTGAGATCGGTTTCGCCGCAATTATAAAGTCCGGCAGCAACATCAGAATAAACCATAAGCCATTGACCTATATCATTCGGGGAGATGCTCAAAAGATCCATAAGAGCGCAGAAAGCCTCGTCCTTTATCAGCGGACGGAAAAGTACCATTGCATCACGCTTTCGTGCAAGAATAGAAAATTTATCGTTCATTAAATATTATCTAAAATCCTTTCTGTCATTTCCATGCAATTCAGAGCCTTGCAGTTCTCACTCATAATATCGGCAGTGCGGAATCCATCGTTCAGCACTTTATCCACAGCCTGTTCGATGCTTTCAGCCTCATCACCGAGGCCGAAGGAAAGTCTCAGCATCATAGCGCCTGAAAGAACAGCAGCGATAGGATTAGCCTTACCGGTGCCGGCGATATCAGGAGCGCTGCCGTGGATAGGTTCATACAGACCTCTTGAGCCTTCGCCCAGGGAGGCTGAAGCCAGCATACCGATAGAACCGGTTATCTGCGAAGCCTCATCGGAGAGAATATCTCCGAACATATTGGATGTGACGATGACATCGAACTGTCCGGGGTCACGAACCAGCTGCATAGCGGCGTTGTCCACAAACATATCTCTGTATTCTACCTGTGGATAATTTTCAGCGAGTCTGTGCATAGTGCTGCGCCAGAGCCGTGAAGATTCGAGTACATTAGCCTTGTCCACGCTGCACACTTTCATGCTGCGCTTCATTGCGGTATCGAAGGCAATTTTTCCGATCCGTTCAATTTCGGTGACACTGTAAGCCTCGGTATCGAAGGCTTCCCTGCCGAATTTACCCTGACGGTAGCCCCGGTCACCGAAATAGATACCGCCGGTCAGCTCACGGACGATCATGATATCAAATCCCCTGCCCACAATGCTGTCCTTAAGGGGCGAAGCGCTGCGGAGAGCAGGATATAGCTTAGCCGGCCGGAGATTGGTGTAAAGACCCATAGCAGAGCGGATTCCGAGCAGAGCCTTTTCCGGGCGGTTATCACCCGGCTGATCGTCCCATTTCGGACCGCCTACAGCTCCAAGCAGAACGCTGTCACTGGCGAGGCAGGTCTCAACAGTTTCCGGCGGCAGAGGAATACCGGTCTCATCAATGGCACAGCCCCCGATGAGACAGTTAGTGAAATTAAATTTATGTCCGAATTTTTCGCCGGTCTTTTCGAGAACAGCAGCAGCACTTTCCACGATCTCAGGGCCAATGCCGTCGCCTTTAAGTAAAGTAATATTATATTCCATATTTGCCCTTTCTCAGGTGATAATGCCCTTTGCGACTGATTGGATAAGACCGCCGCTGCTGATGATCTTCTGGATAAAATCCGGGAAGGGGGGAGCGGAATATTCCCTGCCGGTATTGATGCAGCGGATAATACCCCTGTCCATATCAGCTTCTATTTCACTGCCTTCAGCGATCTCCTGTGCAGCCTCCGGACATTCCACAATGGCAAGACCGATATTGATAGCATTTCTGTAGAAGATCCTGGCGAAGCTTTTGGCTATTACAAGAGAGATGCCGCTGGCTTTTATAGCAATGGGAGCGTGCTCACGGGAAGAGCCGCAGCCGAAATTATTTCCAGCCACAATAATATCTCCCGGCTTTACACGCTGAACGAAGGACTTGTCGATATCCTCCATGCAGTGAGCAGCCAGCTCCTTGTGATCGCTGGTGTTGAGATACCTTGCCGGTATGATAACATCTGTGTCAACGTTATCGCCGTATTTGATAGCATTGCCTTTGTAGATCATGCCTTGACCACCTCCCAGGGACTTGATATTTTACCTGTAACAGCACTGGCGGCGGCAACAGCCGGACTTGCCAGATATACTTCCGAACCTGTATGACCCATACGTCCCACGAAGTTTCTGTTGGTGGTGGCAACAGCACGTTCACCCTCCGCAAGAATACCCATATGGCCGCCGAGACAAGGACCGCAGGTAGGCGTTGATACAACAGCACCGCTTTTGATGAATATCTTAAGCAGCCCCATTTCCATAGCATCGAGGTAGACCTGCTGGGTGGCAGGGATAATAATGACACGGACACCGTCGGCGCATTTTCTGTCTTTCATAATTTCGGCGGCAGCGATGAGATCCTCCAGTCTGCCGTTGGTGCAGGAGCCGATAACGACCTGATCTATCGGGATATCACCGATACTGTCGAAGGTCCTTGCATTTTCCGGAAGATGCGGAAAGGCAACAGTAGGCTCTATTTCAGAGAGATCGACGCTGAGAACGCTGTCATATTCAGCATCAGGGTCAGCCTTGAAAATTCTGGGTTCAGCGCCGCCGTGGGAGCGTATATAATCCAGGGTAAGCTCATCGACCTCAAAGATACCGTTTTTAGCACCGGCTTCGACAGCCATGTTTGCGATGCACAGGCGGTCAGCCACTGACAGAGAAGCCAGACCCTCGCCGGTGAATTCCATTGACTTGTACAATGCACCGTCCACGCCGATCCTGCCGATGATATGGAGGATAACGTCTTTACCTGAGACATATTTTCTGAGGCTGCCCTTAAGCTCGATCTTTACAGCAGCCGGGACCTTGAACCAGGCTTTTCCCACAGCCATAGCGCAAGCCATATCTGTTGAGCCGACACCGGTTGAGAAAGCGCCCAGAGCGCCGTAGGTGCAGGTATGAGAATCAGCACCGATGACAGCATTGCCGGCGGTGACAAGTCCCTGTTCAGGGATAAGAGCGTGTTCGATGCCCATTTTTCCAACGTCATAAAAATGGGATATATCCATATCGCCGCAGAAATCACGGCACATTCTGCATTGCTCCGCAGCCTTTATGTCCTTATTGGGAGCGAAGTGATCCATGATCATAGTAATTTTATCTTTGCTGAAAACGCTGTCTTTGCCGAGCCTGCGGAATTCTTTGATAGCTACAGGCGATGTAATATCGTTGCCCAGAACCAGGTCAAGGTCAGCCAGGATAAGCTGACCGGCAGAGACCGTGTCATTTCCGGAATGGGCAGCGAGTATCTTCTGCGTCATTGTCATACCCATTTATATCACTTCCAGTAATTAGTACGAAATATCGGCGGTTTTGAGCTGAAAGCATTTATTGAGCAAAGCTGACAGCTCAAAGAGCCGTTTGAGATTTATTTGTTGATTATAGCGCCCTTGTCAGCACTGGATACCATAGCGGAATAGCGTTTAAGGTAGCCGGAGATATTATCCTTGTGTTTAATTGGCATAGTTTTTCTGCGCTCTTCCAGCTCTTCATCAGAGACTTCGAGGGTTATGCTGTAATTGGGAATGTCGATAGAAATGATATCGCCGTCCCTGACATAAGCTATAGTTCCGCCGTTGACAGCCTCCGGAGAAACATGACCGATAGCGGCACCTCTTGTGGCACCGGAGAATCTGCCGTCGGTGATAAGAGCAACTGTCGAACCGAGACCGGCACCCTGAATTGCAGAGGTAGGTGAGAGCATTTCTCTCATACCCGGTCCGCCGGCAGGACCTTCATAGCGGATAACCACAACATCGCCGGGATTTATACCGCCGGCATAGATAACCTTGATAGCTTCCTCTTCACTGTCGAAGACTCTTGCCGGACCCTTATGGACGAGCATTTCCGGAGCAACAGCGCTTCTTTTTACAACACAGCGGTCAGGAGCGAGATTACCCTTAAGGACAGCGATTCCGCCGGTCTCACTGTAGGGATTATCTACAGGACGAATGATTTCCGGGTCACGGTTAACGCAGCCCTTGATATTTTCGCCCACAGTTTTACCGGTGCAGGTCAAGCAATCGGTATAGATAAGATCTTTTTTGCTCAGCTCATTCAGCACCGCATAAACGCCGCCGGCTTCATTCAGGTCTTCCATGTAGGTATGACCGGCAGGGGCAAGATGACAGAGATTAGGAGTTTTAGCGCTGATCTCATTAGCCATGTCAAGGTTAATATCAATACCGCACTCATGAGCGATAGCCGGAAGGTGGAGCATACTGTTAGTTGAACAGCCCAGAGCCATATCAGCGGTAAGAGCGTTATAGAAGGCTTTTTCGGTCATAATATCTCTTGGGCGGATATTTTGCCTGTACAGCTCCATGACCTGCATACCAGCCATTTTAGCGAGCTTTATGCGGTCGGAATAAACAGCCGGGATAGTGCCGTTTCCTTTAAGACCCATACCGAGGACTTCGGTAAGGCAGTTCATTGAATTGGCGGTGTACATACCTGAGCATGAACCGCAGGTAGGACAGACGTGCTGCTCGAATTCTTCCACATCTTCAGCAGTCATTTTACCGGCAGTAAAAGCTCCAACAGCCTCGAACATACTGGACAGGCTGGTTTTTTTGCCTTTAACGTGACCGGCGAGCATTGGACCTCCGCTGACGAATACAGTTGGTACATTTATACGAGCCGCAGCCATAAGCAGACCGGGAACGTTCTTGTCGCAGTTAGGGACCATCACCAGCGCATCGAAATGATGAGCCAGAGCCATACACTCGGTAGAATCAGCGATAAGGTCACGGGTGACGAGGGAATAACGCATACCTTCATGACCCATAGCGATGCCGTCACAGACAGCTATCGCAGGGAAAACAACAGGTGTGCCGCCGCCCATTGCAACGCCTAACTTTACAGCCTCAACGATCTTGTCTATATTCATATGTCCTGGCACGATCTCGTTGTAAGAAGAAACGATGCCTACCAGCGGACGTTTCATTTCCTCGCCGGTAAAGCCCAGCGCATTGAACAGAGATCTCTGCGGTGCTTTGTCAGTACCGTCACAGAAAAAATTTTTACTCATATTATATTACCTCTTTAATTTGCGGAACGCCGGGGGCGGAGTTCCCTACAGCCGAACCTGGTAAATTATTAGTTTCAGCGTTTTAAATTCAGCACCGAAAGCGATGCCGCAATTCCGGATCACGAATTAACAATTATGGATCAGCGATCAGTCTTCCGGGTTTTCCTTTTTCACATAGATAAAGGGAGAGCCGGCGATTTTGAATAACACCGCACCGGCGATAAGGAAGGGCAGAGACCACAGCCAGCTTCTCAGTTCCCATTCACGGTCAACGACTCTGATACCGAGATCATTGCGGTGGGAGAGGGCTTCCTCCGGGGCATAAGCCCTTGTTGGGTCGCCGAGACTGTAGGAGAAATCGAATCTGTCAGCAGCCGAGTCCATAAACTCACCGAAGCCTTCGCTGTATTCATAGGTGAAATAGCCAGTCACCTCTTCACCGGCGAGCATTTTTTTCTCTTCCTCAGAATCCTTAACAACAGCCAGGGGGCGGTAAGCGCCGAAGGAATAAACTATATAGCAGTTGATATCCTGGAGAAATTTTACTTCCGTTTTATAGACGATGGGAAACTCATTTGCGCCGCCCTTGAGCGCACCGCTGAGCGGATAGAAGGAGCTTAGTGTACTTGCATTTTCCTTTACACCGTCATAGCTGTCAAAAATCTGACCCTGGGGATCCAGCCTGCCTCTGACACGTCCGGCTCTGCCGATACCAGTCCAAAGCAGAACGATGCCGATAACAAGGAGTATAACAGCAGGAAAATGGATTTTTTTTGGAGCGAGCTTTCTTACATAAGTGTCTATCATATTTTTTTGCCTCTGTGTTTTCTGCCGAGAAATCTTCTGCGCCGTTTTTTCATTTCCTTGATTTTCCGGCGTTTTTCGTCCAGGAGCCGCTGACGGATATCCTCATCGAGGATATAGTCGAAGTCATCGTCAGGGTAGTCGAATTCGCTGTCAGTTTCGTCATCTTCATCATCATCGTATCCACCGTTATGACAGGGAACGGATTCAGCTTTAGGCGCATAGAACAGCGGAACTGCGAAGAGTATGAGCAAGCCGCCGACAGTCAGCCGTGTAAGGGAGCTGGTGAGCAAATGTGAGGAAGGTTTTTGAGCGTCTTCATTATACTCAGAGGAGGATTCAGAAGAAGCTGGCGGTTTTTCCTGAGCGTCATTATTGTTAGCTGAAATTTCTGATGAAGAGTGGTGTTTATTTTTTGACATGACAGCGTTTGCACCGGTGAAAATAAATAGACCCAGTCCGGCTGTCATCATTATCATTCCTAAGATCTGGAGGAATGATAGCTTCATTCTTGATCTGCTTATCCTTGCCATAATATTACCCCTTATAATAAATTGAACAGAGCTGTTAAATGTTTCCGGAAAATTAACAATTTATGACTAAATTATGAACTGTTCATTAATAATTATAAGGATTCTGGCGACAAAAATGTGAAGAACTTGTGATAAGCAGCTGAAATTTTACATTTTGTTGTTTACAGACTTTGTAAAGAAAGATTGATAATACAAAGCGTAATAAAACATCGGATAATTTATGAACTCAGTTAACGTATTTATATATTTATTAATGCAGCTCCGGAGGGGTAGCCGGAGCTGCACTGTTTTTACCTGAGAGCCAGTTTGAAGTCTGCGGCACAGATCATTTTTAAAAGTAAGCAAGGATTAGTATCAGCTGATCTTCCGCAGGATAAGGCAGATTCCGGTGATGATCAGTTATTGATAAGCTTGTCCTCATCGCTCCAGCTGTAGAGCTTTCTGATCTCTTCGCCCACCTTCTCAGCGGGATGCTCAGCAGCGAGCTTTCTCATAGCCTTGAAGTGAACCTGACCGCCGGCGCTGGACATATCGAGGAGGAAATCCTTAGCGAAGGAGCCGTCCTGAATGTTCTTAAGTATCTGCTTCATAGCCTTCTTGGTATCCTCAGTGATGACCTTTGGACCGGAAGTATAGTCACCGTACTCAGCGGTATTTGAAATTGAATATCTCATGCCAGCGAAGCCGCTCTGATAGATAAGGTCGACGATGAGCTTCATCTCATGGATACACTCGAAGTAAGCGTTTCTTGGGTCATAGCCAGCCTCAACAAGGGTCTCGAAGCCAGCCTGCATCAGCGCACAAACACCGCCGCAGAGAACAGCCTGCTCGCCGAAGAGATCAGTTTCAGTTTCTGTTCTGAAAGTAGTTTCGAGGACACCTGCACGGGCACCGCCGATAGCGAGACCATAAGCAAGAGCCAGCTCCTTAGCTTTACCTGTAGCGTCCTGATGTACTGCAACGAGACAGGGAACGCCCTTTCCAGCCTGATACTCACTTCTTACGGTATGACCGGGTCCCTTTGGAGCAATCATAGTAACATCAACGTCAGCCGGAGGAACGATGCAGCCGAAGTGGATATTGAAGCCGTGAGCGAACATAAGCATATTGCCTGCTTCGAGGTTAGGCTCGATATCCTTCTTGTAAAGCTCAGCCTGTTTTTCGTCGTTGATGAGTATCATGATGATATCAGCCTGCTTTGCAGCCTCAGCAGCGGTGAATACCTCGAAGCCCTGAGCAACAGCCTTGTCCCATGATTTTGAACCTTCATAGAGACCGATAATAACTCTGCCGTTGGAGCCGAGGGATTCCTTAGCATTGAGAGCGTGAGCATGACCCTGGCTGCCGTAGCCGATTACAGCGATAGTTTTGCCGTAGAGCAGAGAAAGGTCGCAGTCCTGTTCATAAAAAACCTTTGCAGTATTTTCCATTGTAATTACTCCTTTAGATTATGATATATTATTTAATTCACAATGCAGAATTCATAATTCATAAACAGTTTCCGGTATTAGTTAAAACTGTAAATATGAACCGTGAATTGAAGCTGCATTATGGATTATTTTGCAGTTTTCAAGCAGTTGTCGCCTCTTTCGATAGCAACGATACCGGTGCGGCACATTTCCATTATGCCGTAGGGTTTCATCAGCTCAATGAAAGCGTCGATCTTGGAAGTTTCACCGGTCAGCTCACAGATAAGAGCTGTGGTGGAATAGTCAACGATCTTTGAGCGGAATATTTCCACCGCAGTCATGATATCCTGACGGGTGGAGGGTGAGTTTCTGACCTTTATCAGCAGCAGCTCACGGATAACGGTATCCTTTGGTTCAAGCACCTCGACTTCTCTTACATCGTGGAGCTTTTCGAGCTGTTTGAGGATCCTTTCCTTGATATCGTCATCACCGTGAAAGGCAATGGTAATTCTGGAGAAGCCGGAAGATTCAGTTTCTCCAACGGTAAGACTGTCGATATTGAAGCCACGCCTGGTGAACATACCGGAGACTCTTGAAAGCACACCGGAAACGTTGGAAACGATAACTCCTATTACATATGCGTTGTAGTCCAATGTCTGTCACCTCACTTTATCTCAGTAATAATGTCTTCTATAGAACCGCCTGGCGGAAGCATCGGGAGAACGAACTCATCACAGTCAACAGCGCAGTCAATGACATAAGTGCCATTGAAAGAGAAAGCTTCCTTAGCGGCATTTTCAAGCTGTGAAGGAGTGAAGCATCTTGCAGCCTCAGCACCGAAAGCATTTGCAAGAGCGCAGAAGTCAGTTTTTCTGCTGAGGGTGGTATTGGAATAGTGCTTATCGAAAAACAGGGTCTGCCACTGGCGCACCATGCCCAGCACACCGTTGTTCATAATAACAACCACCAGCGGAATATTGAAGGATACAGAAGTAGCCAGTTCATTGAGGTTCATGCCGAAGCTGCCGTCACCGGTGAAGAGAATAGCTCTTTTTCCAGTAGCCTGAGCAGCACCGATAGCAGCGCCCATACCGTAGCCCATAGTACCGAGACCGCCGCTGGTGAGGAAGGTCCTGGGCTTTTTCAGAGGATATCTCTGAGCGGTCCACATCTGGTGCTGACCCACATCGGTAACGATAATGTCATCGTCCTCAGCGAAGGAGCTGATGATATCCACGATAGCATAGGGGTCAAGCCTGTCCTCAGCGGGTCTTCCGGACTTGTCACAGGCAGCGGTGCAGCCGGAGCAGTCTTTTTTGTAAGAAGAAGCCTTAGCTTGCTGGAGGCGCAGCTGTTCCTCTTCACGGAGCTGGGAGATGCGTTCATTCCATTCCGGGTGGGACTGCTGGGGAACCATTGCAGCCAGCCGGCACAGAGCGTCCTTGATATCGCCCTGAACAGCCAGATCGGAGGTGATATTCTTATTCAGCTCAGCGCTGTCGATGTCAATATGTATAATAGAGAAATTCTTATTAAAGCGTTCTTTTTTTCCGGTAGCTCTGTCGGAAAATCTTGCGCCGAGAGCGATAACGAGATCAGCCTCGTCCTGAGCGATAGAAGAAGCGTAGTGACCGTGCATACCGTTCATTCCGAGAAATCTTGGGTGAGCGGAGGGCACAGCGGAAAGCCCCATAAGCGAGCAGCCCATAGGAGCGTCGATCTTATCAGCAAGGGCAGTAAGCTCAGCGGAGGCTTTACCTGAGATTATACCGCCGC
>CAMNFW010000035.1 GCA_946537565.1 uncultured Ruminococcus sp.
CCGGTACATATTTATTGTCGCCGAAAAGTATTTCTACCTGTAACGGCAATGTTACAGTCTTTCCACGAAGATGACCGGAAAGAACTGATACTGCGCCGAATTCTCCCATAGCTCTTGCTGCACAGAGTACAATTCCGTATAGCAATGCCCATTTTATATGTGGGAGTGTTATTCTGCGGAATATTGTCAGTCCCTTTGCCCCCATCATTGCAGCTGCTTCTTCTTCGTCAGTTCCCTGGGCTTCCAGCACTGGAAGAATCTCTCTGGAAATGAACGGGAAGGTCACGAATACTGTTGCCAGTATTATTCCCGGCACTGCATATACTACTTCCAGTCCGTGTTCTTCAAGAAATGGATATATCTCACTTTGTCTGCCAAAGGTCAGTACATAGATAAGTCCGGCTATTATCGGAGAAACTGTTACCGGAAGGTCGATCAATGTTACCAGCAGCTTTTTTCCCTTGAAACGGAATTTTGTCACCGACCAGGCTGCGAAAAGTCCGAAAACTGTATTTATCAAAACTGCTATAACTGTTGCTTCAAGTGTCAGCAATACTGCACTTTTAGTATCATCTGCACCTATCGCCTCGGCATATGGACCGAAGCCTTTTTTTAATGCTTCTACTGCAACCGTTATCAGCGGCAGCACCAGCATAACAAACAGAAAGAGGACGCTTATGCCTATGAGCAGCCATTTTACTGCTTTTGAGCCCTTCGTTGCCGCATGGATATCTATGCTGCCTTCTCTCACCGTCACGGGTGAACTCTTCGCTTTAACAGCGTGAGCTTCTGCCATATCAATGTCCTCCTTTCAGTATCTTAGTGTTTCGTATCTGCACAAGGTTTACAAGGAATAATATCAGAAATGCCGCTGCCAGCATTACAAGTGCAATGGCCGTTGCACTGGAATAATCATACTCCTGAAGCTCCGACATGATTATCAGCGGAGTTATCTCAGTTTCAAAAGGCTGGTTTCCTGCAATGAATACTACGCTTCCGTATTCACCCAGGCAGCGTCCGAATGCAAGACCAAAACCGGTGAATATTGCCGGTCTCAGCTCAGGAAGTATCACCTTCCAGAATATCTTCGTCCGGCTTGCTCCAAGAATGCCTGCTGCTTCTTCATACAAAGGGTCAAGCTTCTCAAGCACCGGCTGAACTGCTCTTACCACAAAGGGTATTCCTATGAATATCAGTGCTATGGTTATGCCTAAGCGAGTGTATGCTGCTTTTATACCGAACTTTCCTAACAGCTTTCCCATGAATCCTGTGTCAGCATAAAGGGAGGTCAGCGATATGCCGGCTACTGCGGTGGGAAGCGCAAAGGGCAGCTCGATCATTCCGTCCAGCAGCCGCTTGAACGGAAAGTCATACCTCACAAGCACCCAGGCAAGTATAACGCCCATCACTGCATTTACAAGTGAGGCTGCCAGCGCTGTGATAAAACTTACCTCAAAGCTGGCTAATACTCTCTTCCTGGTTATCACTTCTATTATATCACTTAAGCTCATCCTGGCTGTGAATACTATCAGTGATGCAAGGGGTATTAGTACGATCAGACTCAGCAATGTCAGTGTCACACCCATCGATAAGCCAAATCCGGGTATTATCCTTACCTTCTTCTTCATAGTCATCAATCCTTTTCTAAGGGAAACCTGACTGGGTAATAACTTCCTAAAGAAAGTTTCTTCCCCAGCCCACCCCTTTCAATCACCTTTAAGGGGTTATTTTTTATTCTTCGTAGATCTGATCAAAAAGTCCGCCGTCTGCAAAATGCTTCTCAAAGGCTTCGTCCCAGCCGCCAAAATCGTTTATCGTTACAAGATCAAGATCAAGATCAAATGTATCACCGAATTCAGCAAGTACCTTTTCATTCGATGGTCTGTAATAGTTCTCACCAGCAATTCGCTGCGCCTCTTCTGAATACAGATAGTTCAGGTATTCTGTGGCTACCTCTCTTGTTCCGTTTTTATCAACAACCTTGTCAACTACCGCTACTGAAGGCTGTGCAAGTATACTGATGCTCGGTGTTACGATCTCATATTCATCAGGATATTCCTGGAGTGAAAGAAATGCTTCATTCTCCCATGCCAGCAGTACATCTCCCTGCTTGTTCTCTACAAAAGAGTTCGTTGCTCCTCTTGCACCAGAATCAAGCACAAGAACGTGTGAGTAAAGTGTCTTTATATAGTCAGTGACTTTGGCTTCATCGTTGTTGTACTCGCTCTCTGCCCATGCCCATGCTGCAAGATAGTTCCAGCGTGCGCCGCCTGAGGTCTTGGGATTAGGTGTTATTATTCCTACGTCATCTCTCGCAAGATCTCCCCAGTCAAGTATGTTCTTAGGATTGCCCTTCCTTACAAGAAATACTATTGTTGATGTGTAAGGTGAACTGTCCAGTGGAAATTCATCTACCCAGCCCGGATCAATCAGACCGGCATCTTCCACTGCCTTGACATCATATTCAAGTGCAAGTGTCACTACATCTGCCGGGTTTCCATTGGCTACTTCCAGCGCCTGCTTTCCTGAACCGCCGTGAGATTGAGTTATCTCCACTGTAGAATCATGCTCGGATTCCCAGTGCTTCTTGAACGCTTCATTGTATGCTGCGTAAAGCTCTCTTGTCGGGTCATATGACACGTTTACTATAGAGTAGCTTTTTGCACTGTCGTCTGCGTTTGAAGTTTTTCCGCAGCCGGTGAATGAAAGTGCAGCTGATGCTGCGGCAAGGGTGAATGCTGTTATCTTTAATATACTGTTTTTCATGATCAAAAACCTCTTTCTTATTTTTCTCAGCCAGTCCGTTTTTACTGTGCCTTTTCTCACTGCCTGAGATATTTTTTCTATTATTTCCGGGTAACGTTCAAGGGTCACATTCGCTGCGAGGTCCAACAGCGTATTACTCCTCCGGCGGCAAAGAATAAGCTATTCATGTTATTCCTCCTTTTCTTTCACCTACTATTCATATTGATATGCTATGCTTTCGTGGTATGTGCTTATAATACACCCTTTTTCCCAAATTGTCAAGTCCCCGAAACTAAGTTTGGTGATTTGTACGAAATACAATTCTTCATCACAAAAAGATTATACATATAAATCATATCTGATTAGTCGGATTTGTGCGTATGCTCACTGTTTCTGTTCTGCTTCTTTCTGCCCCTTCCCCATTGGGGAAGGGGCGAGTATGGGGGCGAAGCCCCCATACTCTTTTGTGGGGCTTCGCCCCACAATCCACTGCCATAACCGTATTGTTTATATTTACCTGCCGCTGTGTTAAAATAAAAATACACTATCTGCTGCTTTTTTTCAGCCGACTAAAGCTTCTTATGCTGCGGATAGTGTTTTTTATTATTGTTCCAATCATTATCTCAGCTGCCAGAACGCTACTGCACTGGCTGCTGCTACATTCAGCGAATCTACGCCGTTTGCCATTGGTATCTTAACTCGATAGGTGCAGCTGTCAATAGTTGTATCCTTAAGTCCTTCGCCCTCTGTTCCAAGAACTACTGCCAGCTTGCTTATATCCATCAGCTCAGGGGAATCTATACTAAGAGTATCATCACGAAGTGCCATTGCCGCTGTCATGAACCCCATATCATGCAGATAATTAATATAATCCGGTGAACCGCCGGGTATATATGTCCAGGGTATCTGAAATACCGTTCCCATACTTACCCTCAGCGACCGCCTGTAAAGCGGATCACTGCACGGCTCCGTTAGTATTACCGCATCATAGTTGAGCGCTGCCGCTGAACGAAAAATCGCTCCAACATTTGTCTGGTTCATTATATCTTCCAGGACAGCTACTCGTCTTGCTCCCTGCAATACCTTCTCCGGAGTTGAAAGCTTCTGCCGCCGCATTACACTGAGCAGTCCCTGTGTAAGCCGAAAGCCCGTAATCTGTGTAAGCAGTTCACTGTCAGCGGTATAGACCTTTATATCTCCGCATCGTTCGATTATATCCACAGCCTGGCCTGTTATATATTTTCTTTCCGCTAAAAGTGAAAGCGGTTCATATCCTGCATCCAATGCTCTGCGGATCACCTTTGGACTTTCTGCTATGAATATTCCCGGCTCAGGCTCATAAAACCGCAGCAGCTGCACCTCTGAGGTACAGCTGTAGGGAAAAAGCTCAGGTATTGACAGGTCATTTATCTCGATTATCTCTGCCATTATTTCGTTTTTATTTTCATCGAAATGTCGAAACATTTCACTGAATGTGTCAGCGCACCAAGTGAGATTATGTCAACTCCAGTCTCTGCAACCTGACGGATATTTTCACTGGTAACATTTCCGGAAGCCTCCAGAAGCGCCTGTCCAGCTGTTATCTCAACTGCCTTTTTCATATCATCACAGCTCATATTGTCCAGCATTATGATCTCGACCTTATTGTCAAGCGCTTCTTTAAGCTCTTCCAATGTACGAACCTCAACCTCGATCTTGACTGTGTGACCTATCTTCTCACGAAGTGCTGATACCGCAGCTGTAATACCGCCGTATGCGTCAATATGGTTATCCTTGAGCATTGCTGCATCTGAAAGATTGAAACGGTGATTCTTTCCGCCGCCAACTGTAACTGCATATTTTTGCAGTCCACGCAGACCAGGCAGTGTTTTTCTTGTATCAGTTACAGAAGCGTTTGTGCCCTTTACCAGCTCCACACATTTATTTGTGGCTGTTGCAATTCCAGACATATGCTGGAGAATATTAAGCGCCGTTCTCTCACCTTTCAGAAGAGTCAGCGTACTGCCCTCCAGTTCTGCAATGATATCGCCTTTTTTAACCTTTGAACCGTCGGGCAAAAGTATTCTGAACTCTACATTTCCTCCTGCCAGATCAAACACTCTCCTGGCTATATCTATTCCGCAGACCACACCCTCGTCCTTTGCAACATAATATGCTGAGCTTTTGTGGCCGTCAGGGATAAGGTTATCCGCAGCAGCGTCGATATAGTTTATATCCTCCATGAGGGCAGTTGTGATTATATTGTCGATGTAGCATTGTAATAATCTCATTATCATAACTCCTTTTTTACAGTTATCGTTGCTTCGCTCAAAGGAAGCTTTTATCAGTCACTTTCCGCAGCTAAGGCTTACATCTGCCTCTGCACCAGTCCCTACGGAAATCAATTTTTTTAAATTGATTTCCGTGCCCAGCCCCCTCCCCAATGGGGAGGGGGCGTTTATGGGGGCGAAGCCCCCATAAACTATTGTGGGGCTTCGCCCCACAATACACAGGCTGCGGAAAGTGTTATATAAATAGCTGATCATAGTTTTTGATGAAGTGATCCGAAATATGCTCTCAGTTCTGGTATCTTGAGCTGACAGCCAGATATTCCTCAAGAGTAAGTCCGGAATCATATATGAGCTTTGCATTCTCCTTGCCGAGATAACGAACGTGCCAGGGTTCATATTTATATCCTGTTATATTCTGCTTGCCTTCAGGATAGCGAATGATAAAGCCGTACTTCCAGCAGTTTTCAGCCAGCCATATCGCCTCAGGCGTACCCTTGAAGGAGTCGCTTGCCTGGATAATATCCGCAGCAAGTCCCGTCTGATGCTCGGAATGACCGGGACGTGCAGAATATGTATCTGCCTTTTCCTGACCGTCTCTTGCAACATAGCTGTTATACAGACTGCTCTGGTAGCTGTACGAACGGTATCCTGAACATATCCACAGGTTGAGACCGTCATTGGCTGCTGCTTCCTTCATCTCCGCAAAGGCTGCATTGAACTCAGCTGTCAGTCCGCCGGGATCATAGGTTGAAGGAAGCGAAAAGGTCTTATTTACGATAAGTATGCCATTGATATAGGTCAAGCCGTCCTTCTGGACTATCTCACGGCGTGCAAAGCCTTCCTTCTCGCCGTTTTCCCAGGTCAGAACAAAACGGTTCTTATCATAACGTTTTATCTCAGCAGTTTCAGATGTGCCGTCTTCATTTACAAAGCGTATAGTGTTTTCATCTGCATAATAATAAAATGGAGTCTTGACGGTCTCACCTTTTTTCTGGGACGTACCGGTGTAGTTGTTGATAGTTACATATCTCACGCCTCTCTGACCGGAAACGTAATATGTTCCGGTAAGATCTTCAGTGCCGGCATAGTCTGTATTTCCTGCATAGGTAAAATTCTCGGTTCCGGTTCCTGCCCAGCTGAGGTTAAAGTGTGTATCGTCCAGCCATTCTATCTCCGCAGAAGCCTTGTTTTCGTTTTCAGCGCCCAGGGTAAGCTCAACATTTTTTCCGCTTATATCCATTGTAAAATCTGCGCCCATTCCACTCTCTGCCTTGACGAAATGTCCGCCGCCGCTGCTAAACCAGAAGTATCTTATGCTGTCATAGCCGCTGCCTATCCACATTCCTTCCGGACACTCCTCGTCCTTCTGCTGGGTGTATTTTTCTTCACTGAGAAACGTAAAGCTTTCCTTTCCGTCCTGCCAGATTATGTCAAAATGAGTGTCATCTATCCACTTGATATTCGTTACTGTTGCCCAGCCGTTATAGCTGAAATTGAAAACCAGCTTCCCATTGGTGAGTATACAGCCAAACTTCACGCTTTCTCCGTCATCTGCGGTATAATCTCCCGATACTCCGTCAAACCAGAAATATCTCTTCCCTGCATATCCCTCGCCGACCCAGCTTCCTGCCGGCATTTTCTTGTAATATGCTGAGAAATACTGCCTTTGAGCTATCATGTCAAAAACGTCCACTGTGCCGTCACCGTTTATATCTCCGTCCAGTTCACCATACTGCGAATTCTTATTGATGAGTCTGTCACTCAGAGCTGTCAGATCAAGATTACTCATGATATTGTCGGCGTTGAAGTCATATTTCAGCACAGCACCGTCCGCTGTCATTGTCACCATTCCTGCTCCCAGCACCGCTGCTGCCAGCATTGCCGTTAACCTGATCTTTCTCAAAATTATCACCCTTTCATTTTGTTCTGATACCGCACCTGCATTATCTGAGAGCCAGTCATGCAGGCTGTCATTTTCACGTTTGGCTTATGCCTGCCGTTTTTTGCGGTAAACTGTCAGTCCTTGTCGCCAATGCGCTTGTTGATATATTTCGTCTTTATCTTTGAATACAGTATCTTCTGCTCACTGTAAAGCCCCCTGTAGCCCGAAAGCATATAGCTCACCGCACAGGCAAGGACATAGTAGGATATCCCCTTTCCGCCAAAAAGCTCAACACATAATAGTATCGACGCTACCGGACAGTTCGTGACTCCGCAGAATAACGCTGCCATTCCTACTGCCGCTCCCATTGAACAGTCCATTCCCATAAGCGGTGCAAGTACACTGCCTAATGATGAGCCTATGAAAAATACCGGAAATATCTCTCCGCCTTTGAAGCCTGATCCCAGCGTCACTGCCGTGAATATCAGCTTTATGGCAAATGCCGCAAAAAACGGGCTTCTTTCAAAGGCTGATACTATCATCGCTCCTCCTGTGCCGTTATAATCCTGGCTGCCGGCGATCAGCGTCATCAGAACTACCAATGTTCCGCCGGCTGCTGCCCGAAGTGCATGATTCTTTATCTTCCTGAATAATGTCAAAGTTCCGCTCATGGCCGCACAGAACACCACGCTCAGCAGTGCAAATACTATCCCCAGCAGCACTACTTTAAAATAACTCTGCGGTGTCATCTCCGGTATCTTTACCGTCAATGCCAGCCTTGAAATACCAAAAAGTGACGAAATATAGCTGGCTGTCAGCGCTGATATCACACAGGGTACTATTGCTGAATAATAAAATATCCCTACGCTTATGACCTCCATCGAAAACAGCGCTGCCGTTATCGGTGTTCCGAATACCGCCGCAAACATCGCACTCATACAGCACATTGTCATTATCCTTCTGTCATCATCGTCCAGTTTGAATCGCCGTCCCGCAAATGAACCTAATGCCGCTCCTATCTGAAGCGATGCTCCCTCTCGTCCGCTGGAACCTCCGCAAAGATGCGTGATGATCGAAGCTATGAATATGCAGGCTGCATGACGGGGTCCCATTTTTTTATTGTCTCTCACCGCCAGCAATACAAGATTCGTTCCCTTGTCGTGGCTGTAATTCATTGCGTCATAAAAATATGCTATCGCCGCTCCGGCTAATGGCAGAAAATATACCGCCCAGCTGTGTCCGCTCCGGAAATACTCCGCTGCACTGGAGCAAAGATGAAAAAATGTGCCGATAAAACCTATGACTATCCCTGACACCAAGCCTATCACCAGCCATTTTATAAAGCTCCTCGCTTCCGGCAGCTCCTCACGCTTAAGCTCCTCTGCCGCATTTCTAAGCAGTCCGTTGTCCATATCAGTTCAGTGTAACGGGCATTCCGTTGATCTGGATAGTCGGATCGTCTATGTCTATCAGCAGACATCTTCTGCCGTCAACTACACTGGTGCGGACTTTATCTGCTGCCTCCGGCTTGATGTTTACGGTTATTCCGGGCGAGGTCAGGACTGTTTTATTGTCCACAAGATTTGAAGCCGTCAGCGGTACGTTTCCGCAGACCTTCTCGTATACCGGCTCCACCATGTCAACTCTCTCCTGAGGAACTCCTATCTCTGTCAGGATATCCTTGATCTTGGCATTGTCGATAACAGCCTTTTCAGTATCGTCCTTGCCAGCTGCAACCTCTTCCTTGATCTTATCGTTGACGGTGGTGATGAGCATATAGTCAAGGTCATCGCCTACAACTGTCTTAAGTATGGAGTTAAAGCTCTCCTTCTCACTCTCCGCTGACATCACAAAATTGCAGCCCAATACATTTTCCACTATTGATATATTCGGCTTCGCTGCGGATTTTGCATAGTACATCACATGGTTGATGTCGCTGCTTCTGTCACTGAATACAGGATAAAGAAAACCGTCAGAGGGTGCTTTGCTGATGACCAGCTCGGTGTTTACCTTCTTGGTGATCTCATTGCTCTCAGAATCAAAAACAAAGCCGTCGCTGCGTGTATTTCCGGGGCAGACCGCTGTCAGGATATAACGGTAGATCTCGTCCTCGCCCTCAGCAAATTCATCGTTCTTGTCCTTTTTACGGATAGTGTAGGTGCAGTAGGCTGAAATAACTGCAAAGGGTCCTGTATATGAGATATTATTGGCTATATGAACCAGATAATTCTCACACATCACCTCGTCCTTAAGCTCTGACTTAAGAAGACTGAACAGCATATTCTGAGGCTGTCCCTCTTCATAAGCTTCGTTGGGAAATTCATATTCACAGAAATTCTTGCCAACATTGGTGTTAAGGACTTTTTTCAGTGTCTCTTCATATACATCATGCTCCTCCGCAGGCATGGTCAGGCAGGAATCCACCCTGTGGAACAGCACGTTTTTTTCCGCATCTATGAAGCCTGTAAGCACTCGCTCCATGATGAAAAATCCGCTTTTATCCGAAAAATTCTTTTTTATCTCTGAGGTTTCCTTTTTATTCATTATTAATATGTATCCTTTCTTTCAGGGGGCAGAAGGCTGGAGACAATTGCTGTCCCCACCTTAGATCGTCCTGCCTCCTCCGTTATCACAATTTGTAAACTGCAAACCGTAAAATTGTGAATTTTGAATTGTGAACTGTGAATTATTATTCTATCACTTCGCTGAGTATTATATATGCTACTGTTACTATGGATTTTGCCAGCACATAATCTGCATTTACAAGATAGTCTCCGCTGAGAAGATCACTGCGTATCTCCTTTATGCGCTTGTAGCCTTCAACTGCTGCCTCCTTGTCGGGTATTACAAAATAACAGTTCTGGAGTATCCTTCTGGTCTCTGTTCTTATGCCCGACGGGATATGGGCTGAACCTATCCGTGGATCAAACTGCGCCTCTTCAAATTCCTTCGGTGCGCTGTCCATTTTCGATGCTATATGCTCTGCTGCACGGCGTGAGAATACCAGTGCCTCCAGCAGTGAATTGCTGGCAAGACGGTTTCCGCCGTGTACTCCTGTATGCGAACACTCTCCGCAGGCATAAAGATCCGGCAGACTGGTCTCGGAATTCTGGTCAACATCTATTCCGCCCATGAGATAATGCTGACATGGGAATATCGGCACCGGCTCCTTCGTCAGGTCATATCCCTGCTGGAGAAGCTTGCTGTATATCATCGGAAAACGATTTTTCAGAAATTCAGGATCCTTATAGCTTATGTCAAGATAAAAATCATTGTTTCCCTGCTTTCTCGCTTCAAGCACTATGGAATGTGCCACTACATCTCTCGGCGCCAGCTCCAGACGCTCGTCATAATTGTGCATGAATCGCTCCTTATGACAGTTGAGAAGATACGCTCCTTCTCCTCTTACAGCTTCGGATATCAGGAAGCATTCACGGGTAGAACGGTTGTTGAAAGCTGTGGGATGAAACTGCACATAGCTAAGGTTCTTTATCTTTGCTCCCATTTCATAGGCAAAGGTTATTCCGTCACCGGTGGCTATCGCTGAGTTTGTGGTGAACTGGTATACTCTTCCGATTCCGCCGGTGGCAAGTATCATGTAATGACAGTTCACTGTGCTGTACTTGTCCTGACTGTCCTTAAGAAGCGCTGAATAGCCTGTTGATGTGCGCTTTGTGCTGCATATCATCGTGTTTTCCTTTATCGTAACGTTCGGCAGCTTCTGGACATTCCTCAGCAGAGTTTCGGTTATCTCCTTTCCGGTGGTGTCAGCGTGGTGGAAGATGCGGTGACGGCTGTGTCCGCCTTCAAGAGTGCGGTGATAGGTGCCGTCCGGATTTTTGTCAAAGTCTACGCCCAGCTCAATGATATGCTCGATATCCTTTGCTGCTTCGCTTACAAGGATATGAACCGCTTCGTCATTGTTCTTGAAACCGCCGGCAATAAGAGTGTCGTGATGATGATACTCTATCTTGTCGTCAGGTGAATCGTAAACGCCGGCAATGCCGCCCTGAGCCAGCGAGGAATTGCACAGGCTCAGCTCACGCTTGCTGACTATCAGAATGTTCAGCTTTGAGGGCAGGCTCAGGGCGGCGTACAAGCCGGCGGCTCCGCAGCCTGCTATTATAACATCATAGTTTTCTGACATAATTTATCCACGTCCTTTTCGTTCAGAGGCTCCGCTCTGAAAATATATACATTTATTATATCACATTATTTCTAAAAAGTCACTACATTTGAAAATAAAAAATATATTCGTCAGTTTTAACAAATGGCAATATCTGCGAAGATACGTTTTTTCGTAAGCTGCCGCCTATCTTCACAATCCCTGCTCCCTCCGCCTGATATCGGCTGAGCTGAGAAAAATATTCTGTTCTGCCCAAAATCTATTGACACGGGTTTGTTTTCATTTTATAATAATAGTATCATTTAATGAAAGGAATCACACTATGGACAAGCTTTTCAAGTTAACTATGGGCAAGGCTAAGTGCGCTGTCGATTTAGGCGACGGCAGCGAAAGAGGTGAGTATGTCGATCAGGACTATATCCTCAATAAACTCGGCAGACCCCACCGCAGCATCAGTCTCATGTACTGCTATTACCCCTTCGACAAGCAGTGGCCCCAGAGGATATCCGAAGCCATGAAGGATGCTCAGGTCTCCTTCCAGTGGGACTATCCCTATGACGACTATTTCACCTATAAAGGCGGTATCGGCGGTAATACCAGCGGCGAACCCTTTACTTTCATGCGTGATATCAGAAGACACGGTCAGGACGTTACCCTCACCCTCACTATCGACCCAAAAGTTACTGACGATATGCTCGCTGCTATCGGTAAAGACCTGCGCCCCTTCGGAAGAGTCTTCCTCCGCATAAACCATGAAGCTACCGGCAACTGGTTCTCATTCAACAAACGTGCTTCATATCAGGAAGTGGCTGATTTCTATTGCCGTGCCTGCCGTGTCATAAAGGAACAGGCTCCTAATGTGCAGACTATACTCTGTATCGGCGGCGTGGAAGATCTCTCAAAAGGCGAAGAGATCGAAAAGGAAAAGGAGTTTTCTCAGGCTGTAAAAGAAACCGATATCTGGTCTGTGGATAAGTATATGTCCCTCCACTGGGGCTGGCCCTACGATGTGGCTGAACCCGGCGGTAATTCCCACAAAAGAGGCTCCGTTAAAGAAACCTATGATATGACTAAGGCAAGCTATGAACGCTTCAGGTTTATCTGCGGTGGCAAGGAAAAGCCCATGGTCATGTCTGAATTCAACTCCGACGGCGATGTCACAGGCGCTTATGAACAGGCTGAAATGGTAAAGCTGTTCTGCGATATGCTCAAAAATGACAAGGCTGAATGGTTCAGCGGCTTCACCTTCTATCAGTTCCGTGACCGTGGAAGACTCGGCCTCGAAATTGAAGACCCAAATAATAAAAATGTCGGCATCGAACAGCCGGTTTTACAGACCTATAAGGATATTATCCACGATGAATGGTTCATGCCTTCCCTCACTCAGGGCAGTGAGCTTGAACTCCCTGTCACCCTTCGCTGGGGCAGCTCTGAGGACGCTGAGGGTATCGCTGTTCCCCTGCACTTCGACGGCGACCCGCATTTCTGCGAGGCTGTTTTCGATGAGGACGATGACTCAAATTACATCATGGAGCTGAACGGCCGCTGGTTCTATAAATCCCCCAATGCCAGAACTATCGACATGATGAGCGCTTTCTTCAGCAATCACCTCTCTGGCAGCACCGACCTTACCCTTAAAATTTTCGCTCCCCCCGCTTCCGGTGAAAATGACCTCTCCGCTGAGGACGGTCTCTTCAATTATTACTATACCGTGAAAAAAATCCCGAAGGTGCGTATCCTCTCTTCACCGGTCGAACCCAGCCTCGACAGATAATCTGCGGAAAATCTAACCCGAAAGGAACCTGAATATGACTGTTTCTGCTGTTATAGTTTGCGCCGGAAATTCTACAAGAATGGGCGGCATAAATAAAATTCTCCTCCCCCTCGGCAAAAATAAGGTCATCGGTGTCACTATGCTCGCTTTCCAACAGTGCAGCAGTGTCGCTGAGATAGTTATCGTCGCAAGAGAACAGGATATCCCGGCTATTAAAGACGAAGCCCAGGCCGCCGGCATCTCTAAGCTCAAAGCCTGCACCACCGGTGGCGCTACCCGTCAGGAAAGTGTCCTGAACGGTATAAGACATATTTCTAAGGATACTCAGCTGATCGCTGTTCATGACGGCGCCCGCCCACTTGTTAAGCCTGAACATATCGAAAAAGTCATTAAGGACGCTTCTGTGTTCGGCGGTGCTTCTCTCGGTGTTCCCGTCAAGGATACTATCAAGGTTGTCGATGACG
>CAMNFW010000036.1 GCA_946537565.1 uncultured Ruminococcus sp.
CCCTTTGCCTCGTGCCTTTCGTGCTGTTCTCTCGTTCGACAGCTTTTATATTATACCACCTATTTTTCAGTTTGTCAAGCAAAAGAATTTCAACATAGTTCCAATATTTTTGTTATATTTTTCATTGCAAAAAATATGCACGACCTTAGCCGTGCATAATATCATCAATATTAAAGATCCGATGTGTCAAGATCATAAAGATTCATCTGCGCAGCCTGCACTCCAGCTGAAGCTAAAGTGTCAAGATCTCTGCCAGCATCCTCCACAGCATCTGAATTTGTCGGATATGAACCTATAAAGCGGTCGCCGGAATATCTTGCAACAGCCACAGACTGAACTGTGTAATTCTTGATATATACCTTGTACTCTACATTGTCATCAAGGACCTTCTGCACTTCTCTGCCAAACTTTGTATTATTCTTAGCAAGATTAGCTCCGGCACCAGAAGCTGTTCTTCCGTTAGAAGCCAGATCAGCTGCCGCAATCTGAGTTCCTGCAGAATTACAAAGGAAGCCGGTCGTACCGTTCCAATAGTAATAGAAATCGCCGCTTGTCATAAACTCTTCCCCGTGAGTTCTTTCATACGACGCAAAATCCGTTGCAGCGTGCTGTGCAGCGTTGAAGATCGTCTTAGACTTTGTATTCAGCGTTCTCTGGCGTGAACGGTTAAGCAGCGCACCCCACGCAAGTCCAACGATCGCCGCAAGAATCGCCATAATTGCCATAACTATAATAAGCTCCATTAAAGTAAAGCCTTTCTTCTTTCTCATACGAATTCCTCCTCTAAAGATAATTCATATATATTATACCAAAAAGTTCACAATTTGTCAATAAAAACTCTTTGTATTTTCCGACAAAATTAACCGTCTGCAATTGTTCAATCAGCCAAAATTTCCAAAGCTTTCTTCAATTGAATATCATCATCGGTTCCGATCAGCTCGCTGTCCATGTCAAGAATTATGTCCGGAGTAATGCCAACACCGTTGTAATTGGGTATATCATTTACATAATAATAGCCTGCAACGTAGGGCACAAGCGACCAGTCGTTCATCATTATTGTCTCCTGATACACGCCCTTGCCGCCGGTCTGAGTGCCGATGACAGTTCCCCTGCCAGTATCCTGAAACAGCGCTGCCAGTATCTCTCCGGAGCTGTACGTTCCGCCGGATACAAGCACTGCCACGTTCTGGTCAAGGGTAATTTCAGAGCTTGTAGACCAGCTTTCAACCTTGTCTGTTCTCTCGGCAACGTTCTTCACAGTCGCTCCTTCGCCGTAAAACAGGTCAAACATTTCTATCGTGTCAGAGGTGAAACCGCCGGTATTCTGCCGCAGATCAAGGACAATATTCTTCACATTTCCGTCATTCAGCTCATTGAAACGCAGCAGAAAATTATCCCTCTCGCAGCCTGCAAACCCATTGAAGCGGTAATAAAACGTGTCGCCGATAAGACGATATTCAACTTCCGAGTAGCGTTCCATTTCATTCGCCCGGACAAAATCAATCGTTGATTTTTCGCCGTTTCGATCGATTTCCAGGGTCATTGAAGTTCCGTCCTTGCCCAGAAGCTCGCTGATAATGTTATAGTAACCCGTTTCCGCCACGCTCTCGCCGTTTATCGCTGTGATCACATCGCCCTGCCTGAGACCCATTTTCTGTGCCTGTGAGCCGTCCTTGACCTCAGTGACGAGAATACACCTGCTCTTATCGTCCTGAGCGATCTTAAAGCCGCTGGTGCGTGTTGAGGGGGCAGAATTCACATACGCTTCCTCCGAGTAATATGCCGGAGTGTATTTCATAAATCTGTCGTCAAAGCCGTTCAGCATTCCGGAGATCATTGAATATTCCACCAACTCGCTGTCATAATCCTTGTAGTAGTTTTTGCTTACTTCGTCATAAACCTCTACAAGCTGCGGATTTTTCGCTGTGAAGTCAAGCTCATTACTGTGATAAACTGAAAAGCCGAGATAGGCTGCTCCTGCGCCAACAGCTGCGGCACATATCAAGCCGATTATATATTTTGCGTTCATATTTCACTCCAAAAAAATCCCCTCACGAAGAGGGGATCTTTTTAATTATTCAGATTAGTATACAATCATTTAAGATCATGTACCTGATGCTGCTGCTTCGCCTCTCTGTGTAGCTGCCTTAGCAACTGCTGCATCATAAGCTGAGCCGTAGTCGTCAGCCTTGTAACCAGCGTTGCTGTAGTTGTCAACAGTAACGATACCAGCAGGATAAGAACCAAGATATGTGCCGTCAGCTGAGCATACGCAAGCGTCGCAGATGCTGCCTGTAACATGAGCTTTACCGTTAACGTTAGCGATATCGTCCATGTAGTTCTTGATCTTGTTGCTGAGCTTTGTCATGTTAGCTGCATCAAGCTTACTAACTGCGCCGTCTTTGATTGTGTAGTGGCCGTCCATATCTGTAGCGCCTTCTTCGTCCAGCTCGATGAGGGCTGTGTTGATAGCCTTCTGGAGTGAAGCTGCTGCTGAGTTAGCTGAAGAAATCTTGGACTTTCTTACATAACCGAGCATTGAAGGAACGAGGATTGCTGCGAGAACACCGATGATAGCGATAACAACGATGAGCTCAATAAGGGTAAAACCTTTCTTTGTTGTTTTCATAATAGAAAACCTCCTTTATAATATTTTGTCCTTTCGGACAGTTTCTTTGGAATCGGACTTAATTTTTTTCTGGCGGAACCTTTATCGCTCTGCCTTTACGTTCTGTCCTCTTCCCTTTCCTGTGATTATAGTATATCACGTTATTCATAAATTGTCAATAGTTTCTTGAAAAATTCTTCACGAAAAATGATTTTTTTACACCGAAACGGTAAATCGGCATTTATTTCAGAACGTTTCCGTCACTTTGCACAATATTCTATGAATAAAAAATATTTTTTAACTATTTAACCGTTCTCATTTTACTGTAATCGTTCATATATCCCCTGCCGAAAAATTATCTCAGCTCCAGAAATTTTAAAGAGGACAGCCGCAGCCGTCCCCTTTTAATAATCTTACTTTACCTGAATATTCATGCCGCCGGAAGGAGTTCCGCCCATCTGTGCGAGGAAACGGTAGAATTCCTGTTTGTCCTGGCACTTTTCGAGAGCGTCCTCTTCCTTGATAGTACCCTTTGCGGTATGCTTTGCAAGCTCCTGATCCAGGGACATCATTCCCTGCTGCTTACCGGTCTGGATAGCCGACTGGATAAGGTGGATCTTATTGTCACGAACCATTGCAGAGATAGCATCTGTACAGTTAAGAATCTCCATAACAGCAATACGACCTGTTCCGTCTCTCTTCGGGATAAGGGTCTGAGAGATAACGCCGACCAGGTTGTTAGCCAGCTGTGTACGGATCTGCTGCTGCTGATGCTCAGGATAAACGTCGATGATACGGTTGATAGTATCAGCGGCGGAGGTTGTATGAAGTGTAGAAAGAACGAGGTGTCCGGTCTCGGCTGCGGTTACAGCTGCCTGGATAGTCTCGAAGTCACGCATTTCTCCTACGAGGATAACGTCCGGGTCCTCACGAAGTGCTGCACGGAGGGCAAGGGCAAAGGACGGAACGTCATCGCCGATCTCTCTCTGGTTTACCATACATCTCTTGTGATCGTGAACATACTCGATAGGGTCTTCAACTGTGATTATATGTGCGCTCTTATTCAGATTTACATAGTCGATCATTGCTGCCAGGGTGGTTGATTTACCTGAACCGGTAGGGCCTGTTACAAGCACAAGTCCTCTTGGACGCATTGCAAAATCTGAAAGGATCGGCGGAAGCATAAGGTCTTCCAGAGTCGGGATATCATTTCTCAGAAGACGGATAGCGATAGCTGGCTTACCCTTCTGGAAGTACACGTTTACACGGTGACGGTAGCCGCTCTTTGTCTGGAAAGAGAAGTCAGTATCAATATGGTTATTGATCTGGGTCTGCTGCTGATCGTTAGTCATCTGGTTAACGATGTCCAGTATCTCCTCTTCGTCCATTTCAGGGTACTGGCTTCTCATGGTTCTGAGAGTACCGTTAAGACGAACGACCGGTGCAATAGCATTAGTGAAGTGAAGGTCCGAGCAGCCAAGTACACGAACCTGGTCAAGTATAGTATGTATATTTATCTGTCCCATTGTATTATCCTCCGATCTATTATACTGTATAAGTTGTTCTTACAAGTTCCTGCATTGAGGTCATACCAGCCTGTACCAGCTCAGAAACGTTATCACGGAGGAGCTTTGTGCCGTTAGCCTTAGCAGCAGCTTCGATCTCTTCCTTGCTTCCGTTGGCAGCGATGATATTACGAACATTTGCAGAACAATGGATTATCTCGTGAATAGCGGTTCTTCCTTTGTAGCCTGTGTTGTTGCAGGAAGGACAGCCGACAGCCTCATAGATCTGGATAGGATGATCTATACCCATAAGCTCATCTTCATCAGGTGTGGACATTCTTGGTTTTTTGCAGTCCGGGCACAATACCTTTACAAGTCGCTGAGCGATAACGCCGATAAGTGAGGTAGCAACCATGTAAGGTGCAACTCCCATATCAACAAGACGTACAACTGTAGAAGCAGCGTCATTGGTATGAAGTGTGGAAAGAACAAGGTGTCCGGTGATAGCGGCACGGATACCGATATCGGCAGTCTCCGAGTCACGCATCTCTCCGACCATTACAACGTCAGGGTCCTGACGAAGAATTGAACGGAGGGCAGCTGCAAAGGTCATGCCTGCCTTCTGGTTAACCTGACACTGATTGATACCGTCGATATTTTTTTCGACAGGGTCTTCAACGGTTACGACGTTTACGTTTGGCTTAGCGATCTCACCGAGAGCCGCATAAAGGGTGGTTGTTTTACCTGAACCAGTAGGGCCGGTAACGAGGATAACGCCCTGCGGAACACGGAGCATCGACTCGAACAGCTGGTAGTTATAATCTGACATACCCAGGTCAGTGATCTTACGAAGAGCGATCTGACCTGTGGAAAGAATTCGGATAACTATCTTCTCGCCGCATACCATAGGAAGTGAAGATACACGGACATCAAGGGTAGTTCCGTCAACGACCTGTGTGAAACGGCCGTCCTGCGGGATTCTCTTTTCAGCGATGTTCATTCCGCTGATAAGCTTAAGACGAGTGGTAAGAGCGCTGTGAACGGCAGAGGAAATATTCATCAACTCAACAAGGTCGCCGTTAACACGGATACGGATCCTTGTATATTTATCGAAGGGCTCGATATGAATATCGGTTGCGTCGGCTCTGTATGAGTTTTCAACGATTGTAGTAGCCAGCTTAACGATAGGAGCGCTTTCAACTCTGTCCTTGGACTCATCATCCTCGATGCTTCCGCCCAGGTCGCCTGCCATCTGTGAAACGCTGTCGAGAACGTCACCAACATTCTGCATTGAATAGCAGCGGCCGATAGCCTTGTTGATAGCAGTAGTAGTAGCCAGTACCGGAATGGTGTCCATACCAGTAGATACCTTGATATCTTCAAGAACGATAAAGTTTACAGGGTCATTAGTTGCTACAGTAAGACGCTTACCCATTACAGCGATAGCAATAACGGTATGCTTTCTTGCAAGAGCCTCAGGAACCTTCTGTACAGCCTCAGTATTGATCTCGATATTATCCAGGTCAACGTACTGAACTCTGAGTTTTCCTGCCAGCGCCTTAGTGAAGTTGACCTCGTTCATAAATCCCAGCTCAACAACAATGTCGCCGAATTTTTTAGTTCCGTTTGACTCTTTCTGAGCCGCAAGAACCTTCTGGAGCTGCTCTTCAGTGATAAGCCCCTGACTAACTAAGTAGTCACCAATTCTTTCGTTTCTCATAACCAACCTCCGTTGAAATTTTTGAGCCGCAGCATCCCTGCACCCAGCCGGATGTACCCGGCACACCGCTGAAAATACCGCTGTCCCTTATTTTATACTTGATTTTTATTAAAAATATGCTATAATAGTGTTATGGCATAATATAAACAGAAAGGAGGAAAAACAATGTTTGATTTTCAAAATATGCTTCACAGCGAATTCACTGCAATGCCATTCAAAATAATGTTCCTTACTATAATATTTCTCTTTGGAATATGTATCGGCAGCTTCCTGAATGTAGTAATACTTCGTATCCCCGCCGGAGAGTCGATCCTCGGAATCGGCAGATCGGACGAGGAAAAAGAGAAAGCCTCTCATTGTATGAGCTGCGGCGCTAAGATCAGACCCATTGACCTGATACCGGTTTTCAGCTGGCTGTTCCTTCGTGGAAAATGTCACAGCTGCGGTGCGAAGATCTCTCCCCGCTATCCGATCGTAGAAAGTCTCAACGGGCTGATGTATGTACTTACATTCATTGTTCTGGATATCAATGCTAAATCCATAATAACCTGCGTTCTGATGTCACTTCTTATAGTAGTCGGCTTCATGGACTGGGATACCATGGAGATCGACATGATAATAGTTGGCATCATATTTCTTTTATCAGTACCGGCAGCGATATTCACAGATGATGTTTCGCTTAAGCACCGGATAATCGGAGCCTTATGTGTAAGCGTGCCTTTCTTCATCATTGGTGAAATAAGCCGTATAATAATAAGAAAGAAATTCGGTGAAGATTTCCGTGCCATAGAGCTGGGCGATACGATACTGATGTTCGCAGCCGGCGCACTTCTTGGAACACGGGCTATTATCGTTTCAGCATTCATAGGAATAATCCTGTGTGCGCTTGTTGGAGTAATTTACAAGAAAGTCAAAGGCGAATCGAAATTCCCTTTCGGACCGTTCCTGTCAATCGGCATAGCAGCCGGAATGCTTTGGGGAAACCAGATGCTTCAGTGGTACATTGATCTTATTACATATGTTCCCGAATAAGCATAAAAAATATCACAGGCAGCAGCATAAAAAACTGCTGCCTGTATTTTTTTATCATTTAAGATCAGTTGCATAAGAGTAAACAATGTAGATATCGTTAGCCATATTGACCTCTGTGGTATTTACATTATTTCCATAGAATGCAGTAGTATTGTTGTATCTTCCGACACCGTCTCTGTCCTTGCCGTACTTGATTATCTCAGGGTTAGCAGGATCGTTCAGGTCATCGTAATAGAATCTTCCGGGGGTCTTGTTTCTGTTGTAGCTGATGTTCATAAGAGGAAGGTTAGCTATTGAGATCGAAACAGGATTTGTGAAAATTCTGATATTGTTGCCGGAATCGCCGACAGGAAGCTCGAAATCGTAGGTTGAATCCTTCTTGCCGAGAACGATGCTTACAGCCAGGTTATTGACTGTAACAGGGTCGATAGCTGTGTTATAGTAGTCAGCCTTAAGGCAGCGGAGATCGTCTCTTCCTGCGATATTTGTGACATTCATCAGCTCATGAGCGCCGAGAGCATAGTGGATATTGTACGCTGCATCAGATGCGCTGAAATATGAAGGGTTGAGCTGTGGAACATTTGAAGCTGATTTTGATACTTTAACAAGTCCGCTGCCGTTTATATCCTGGGACTTGAATGAATAAGTATCCTGAGTGATCTGACCGATAGTAGCGGTATCAACGTTAGCCTTGTTTCCGTTTACCAGTCTCATGATATAGAACTGACCGGAGACCTGTCTTGTAGTAGAACCGTCATCGGTAGTAACATCGTTTTTGAAGTAATAGGTTGCAAAAGCCTGAGCCAGATCGTCAAGATCAGCTGTAGCGAATACACCGTCGCCGTTTCCGGTTTTAAGTGTAACAGCGGATTCAGTGGGATCCTTTCTGCCTCTTACGGAAGTAAAGGTAGCGCCGTCGATCTGATCCTCTGTAAACACCCAGACATTTTCAGCGTATTCGAGTCTGTTTTTGAGGTAATCCTCAATATTGTTTGTCATTGAATATGTGCGTTCACTCTGGGCAGCATTCTTCATGATATTCTGCACCGGGTTCATGAATGACATGATAGCCACAAGCAGAACCGAGAATATCGCCATTACAACGATAAGCTCGATGAGAGTAAAACCCTTGACCGCAGCATTTTTGATTTTTTTCATAAACTGCACCTCCGTTTACGGTACTTCAGTCAGAGTGCCGTCAACCGGATCTGTATCAAGGAACTTGAAATTAAGACCGCTGTTCGGTGCAGCTCTGTAAGCATCAAGCTCGTCAGCAGTATCGAAATCATCAGTTACAACGTCTTCTGTTGAATAAACTGAAGTTTCATACTTGACTGAAGGGTCAGTCTGGGTATTTTTCTTAGTAGGATCTGGAGTTCCGTCAGCCTTCTTATCATACCAGGAATAAGTTCCGGATAATTTGATGTCGATCTGAGCTGTATTGGAAGTAAGATCCTTTACAGAACCGTCTTTAGCATCATAGGTTTTGATACGAGCCGAAGCATAATGTGACTCCTGAACGATCTTATCCTTGAATTTTGTAGTGGATTTGGTGGTCCTATCGACGTGAGCTCCCACGCCGATAAGTACACCGCACATAACTGCGAATATTGCGATAGATATGATCATTTCGATAAGGGTCATGCCTTTAAGACTGCGTTTTGACTTTTTCATAAAAACATTCCTCCCTTATTAATACTCAGCAAGATAAGCTATATCCCAATACTCAGTAGCACCGGCAATACCGCCGCCGCCGCCGCCGGCACCAGCCTCTGTGTAAGCCAGGGTGAAGTTATTTGAACCCTTAACGCCCTTACAGAGAACGTTACCGATAAATGCTGGAGTCAGGTCGTAAGTGTTGCCGAATTCATCGGTATAGCTTATAGTAGCAGGACCTGTTGTGCAGGCACTGTCGATTGAAGTATAAGGAGCCTTGATACTTGCCATGATGATCTCGTTGTTGCTCATCTTGAGAACTGAATCATCGCCGCCGTAGATAGTGACATTGGATGACTGGTGGTCATATCTGAAAGCAGCACCGTCGTAGTAGGTGTTGGTCCTGATACCGCCCCAGCCGCCGTTAAAGGACAGAGTCTTGCCGCCGTCGATGAAGAAATAAACATCGTGGCCTGTGCCCTGCTTTACAACAAAGCCTGTGTTGTTCTGGAAATTTACATTGCCGGTAAGCTCGATCCAAATATCGGAACCGGTAGAGTCGATGTAGAAAGTGCTTTCATAAGTACCGCCGCCAAGCTTAATGCTGTCAGTAACCTTATAGTCGGGCTTTCCGCCGTCCTGACTGAGACAGTTATTCTCGTTAAGGGCAGTGAATTCAGCACCTTCGATCTTTGTGAGTTTGCTGTTGACAGTACCCGGAGTAACCTCAGTAGAGATAGTTTCTGTGCAGGTCTTGGGGTAAACAGCGGTATTGAATCCGCCGGTTCCGACATCGTAGCTCAGGTTCTTCTGAACCTCTTCAAGGGTCTTAACGATCTTTGTTGAAACGTCAGCAGGCTTGAAAGGAACAATAGTCGGGTCGCCCCAGATAGCCTCACGGGTCATGTTTGAAGGATAAATATCAGCTGATGTATAGCCGGGATTAATAGCAGACATTGCTGAAAGCGGCTGTACAGCTTTACCGTCGATAGCGGTGACAGCTGTGCCCACATACTCTGTAGCCTCAGCTTCTGTAACTATATTATCGTCAGGATCAGTATAATAGCCATATTTTGTTTCCTGATGATACCAGTTACCGCCGCTGCCGAGGAAGTGTCCGTCCAGCGGGTCGAAATAAGCATAAATTTCCCAGTTCTGCATACCATATGAAGCCTTAACGGCATTGTCAGTTATTTCAACAGGATCAAGAGGGAATGGATCGTAGCCTGCCTTAGGCTGATATGCTCCGGCACCGGCGTTATCACAGTAGATATTGCCGTTTACCTTAAGCTTTGAAGCATCAGCTAAAGTAAGCTGACCTCCGACAACAAGGTTGCCGTTGATAGTGAGGTCGCCATAGTTAAGAGGATCAACAGTAAGGTTGCCGGCAACTCTTAAGTCACCGTTTATCTGCATCTTCTTCATTTTAAGATCGCCGTTGCAATAGATAGAACCGCCGATAGACTTTGTAGGATTATCAGTTTTGTTGTAAGTTGAATTTACCCAGTTGTAGAGAGCTCCACCGCCTGTAGTAGTCCAGCCCAGTGAGCTTTCCTTATCGGAATCCATGAGGTAAAGGTCGCCGTGGATATAAGGAAGTTCAACCTCCATGCTTCCGCAGTAGATATTATAAGGAGACTCGGACTTATTGGTGCCGTTTCCTCCGAAGTATGTGTTTGAATTACTGTTGGACTTGATCTTTCCGTCAACATAGAGGAAAGGAATTTCCTTTGTAGTATAATCGCCTGTCATTGAATAGTCAATATTAACTACGTCATTATTCTGGAATGTAACATCGCCAAGGATAATAGTCTGGCACTCATTGCTCTTTACCTCGATATTGAGACCTGTACCGGTTGTTGCATCAAGACTTCCGTTGATGAAAGTGAGCATAGTTTTAAGGTTAGTACCGCTTCCTGAGCTATAGGTCATAGTACCTGCATTTGTAGCACCGAGAACCAGGTCACCGGTAAAAGTACCCTGTGTAGAGCCGAACTCACCGCCGCCGGCAGTCTGGAGTCCCTTAAGCTTGTTAGCAGTAGCAGCGCTTGCAGGTCTCTTTCTGATGTAAGCGGAAACGGTTTTTTCCTCTCTGCCAACTCTTGCGGTGGCAGTGATTCTAACGGTTTTTACCTGGAACCATTTCGGAGCAGCATCTCCGGCGCTGTCCAGACCATAAACCCACTGGTCAGCACCTGGGACCGGCTCGATAGCGATATGACCTGCCTGGAAGGTTCCAGAAGCGTCATAGTAGCCGATCTGACCCATTGAAGTGGTATTGCCGGCAGCATCGCCAATAGTGATTTCGGGATACACTGCAGTTGTCAGACCTTTTACAGCTGCTTCGATAGCAGGTCTGTCTGACATTGACTGAGCGAAAGCTTCGATAGCTGATCTTGCGGTATACTCAGCCTGTGATGTGGCATAAGACTTGTGAGCACGGTTATTAGCCGCATTCGCAAGTATCAAGGTGGTACTCATAAATATGATCAGCAGTGCCATTACTGATATGACAGTCAGGAGTACCGAGCCCTTTAATTTCCTATTCTTTTTCTCTTTCATTTCACTAACCGCCTTTCAAGTTAAATAACTCAGCGAAGGGACTTGATCACGGTGCGTCTGTATTGGGCTTTGCCATATCGAAAACAGAATAAAGTGTAACAACGAATTCTACGTTTGAAATGTCCTCGCCTTCCTTAGCTACAACGTCGTTATCGGGGTCAGAACCGAATCTGTAGTCACCGATCTCAACAGAGTTGATAAGGATAGTTTCGTCCTGCTCTGCAAGAGCCTTCATATAAGCCCAGATCTGCTCTCTGTTGCCAACTACCTGTATAGCATAGCTTGTAGCAACAACGCTTTCAACGTTTCTTTCTTCGAGAGCAGTCTGTTCAGCCATACTTGCATCGAGGCCAGCCTGCATATCGCCGTTGAGGTCAGCGCCGTCGATGAGGTTCTGTCCAACCACATCGGTCTCGAAGTAATAGTACTCAAGATCCATATCATCAACAGGCTCAACATTGAGGACCTTAATTTCAACTTCACTTTCCTCAGCGAAGTGCTGCATATACATATCGACCAGATGTTCATCACTGATATTGTCTAAATCGACGAAATCGTCTGTCATATCAGTAGTATTGTCATAGATCTCATTGATCTTTTTCTTAAGGGGTTCGATCTGATCCAGCTTAGACTGAACCTGATCACGCTCTTCCTCTTTAGTAGCGAGGGTAGCTTCGTGGTCTTTTATCTTTTTGCTCTTAGGTCTGACGAGACCGAAGAATCCGCCCAGCAGGATAGCCACTGCCAGAACTATACCGAGTATAACCTTATCTCTGTAATTCAGTTTCATTTTCAATCAGCCTCCTTCAATTATTCTGCCTCAGATTCTGCACTGTCATCAGCCGCATTTTCATCAGGATGATAAGCGCTTTCTCTCGGATTGAGACCAAGCTCAACATTGAAGAGAACTGTTTCTTCTTCTTCTGAGTTAACAGTAACAGTCTTTTCGTCTCCATCTTCACCTTCGCCGGCAGCGGCCTTAGTCTCTGTAACGACGGTATTTACAACGTAACCGCTGTAAGCAGCCACACCGAACTTCTTCTGGTTCTCGCTGTAGCTTTCATCAAGAAGGTTTGCAACGAGCTGAGCAGGAAGCTTCTGAACCATTTCACCGCTTGCATCGCAGACAACGCTGAACTCGAACACGCCGTTGGCGTAATCAGGTGAGATCATTTCAGCATTTTCGATATCGAGGTCCTCAGCAGTTTTAGCGAGAACAGCTTCTATAGCGTCATATGTATCGCCGGTGATAACAGGCTGTGAATAGTAAGCGTCATAAGCATTCTGGATAATAGTCTGGTAATTCTGCACCTGTTCTCTCATGGTGAGGAGTTTTTCGTGCTGAGCCAGACCCTTCTGGGTTTCGGGATCGCTCATGAACTCGTCGATCTTCTCGATCTTATTGTTGATGCTGTGATCCTTGATCAGCTGATAGCCGTAGATACCGCCTGCGATGAGGAGTGAACCGAGGAGACAGCCGAGGAGAACGATATTGCCCTGAGCATCATTGCCGCCGGCACCGCCGACCTTGCTCTTGATGATAGCACCGAGTTCAGTTTCGAGGAGGTTGATCTTTTCAGTTTCCTTGTCACGCTTGAACATAGCGCCGATAGCGTTGGCATAGAGTGAGAATTCAAGGTTCTCGTGACCGTGGATCTGAGGCGGAACATTGATAAGGCTTGTTTTAAGGTCAAGTTTTTCAAGCTCATCAACGAGATTTACATAATCGTGTGTATCGCCGTAGAGGATAACGTTTTCGATGACTTCACCGGTATTACGGCTTCTGTGGAACTGGAGCATACGGAAGATGTTCTCGTTTACAGCCTGGAATACATAGTCATCGGCATTGCCGTAGTCTTCGGGGTCGATAGAAGCGAAACGTGAGAATGAGAGCTGACCCTGCTCATAAAGGTTGAGTGAGATGAAGTTATTGTCTATCTGAACAGCAAGGAGGGGCATCTTTGACTTAATCTTGGTATCA